>QMMV01000018.1 GCA_003647435.1 Deltaproteobacteria bacterium
ATGGATGTTATTTGAACTTCTAAGCGCTGTTTTTTCTTTACGCTCAGTTAGGCTCGAGTTTGAGACGGTCTCCAATCGGATGGCCTGTCCGCAATAATATTTTCAAAAAGCTAAACTGATACAGAAAAACGAGCACCGGCCACGGAAAACTAACTTCCCGTCAGGCGGCGCAGGGCCTCCTCGTATTTCTTTCTAGTGTTTTCGACAACATCGGGAGGAAGCTCCGGTGCAGGCGGCTTTCGGTTCCATCCAATAGAAAGAAGATAATCGCGCACATATTGTTTATCAAAACTCTGCTGGGGCCCACCAGGTCTGTAGCCATCTTTTGACCAAAAGCGGGATGAATCAGGGGTCAGGAGCTCGTCTATCAATACAAGCTCATCATCGATGAGGCCGAACTCGAACTTGGTATCCGCTATGATGATGCCGCGGGAATCGGCAAGTTTTACAGCTTTCTCATATATCGCTATGCTGATGTCTCTGATACGTTCCGCCAGCTCTTTGCCAAGGGTGTCCGAGACCTTCTCAAATGATATATTCACATCGTGCGTTCCGACTTCCTCTTTAGTGGAAGGTGTAAAGATCGGCTCCGGGAGCCGCTCCGATTCCCTCAAACCTCCCGGCAGCTCCATTCCGCAGATGCTTTGCGATTCCAGGTATGATTTCCAGCCGGAACCTGAAAGATAGCCTCGCACAATGCACTCTATCGGAAGGGGTTTTGCCTTTTGAACCAGCATAGAGCGATCTTTCAACATGGTTGCATACGGTTGACACTCTTCAGGAAACTGGCTTATGTCCGCTGTGATAAGGTGGTTCCCTGTAATGTCTTCCATGAGTTTGAACCAGAACAGTGACATCCTGGTCAGAATACGACCCTTCCCTGGTATTGGGTTGGGCATAACCACATCAAATGCCGAGATGCGGTCTGTGGCAACCATCAAGAGGCTCTCGCCAATAGCATAAATATCCCTCACCTTGCCTCTTCTTTCGAGCTTCAAGGCAGGAAAAACGCTATCATACAAAGCTGTTTCCAATGGGTATCCCTCCCAAACACATATTATCCTGCAAGTTTATTCAGCTTATAACTTACAAGCCAAAAAAGTCAATGACTATAAGTCTGTTAAAAATATTGTCGCTGACATGGCATCCGATTGTAGACCCGGTTGTTGCAAAACATAAAAATGTTACATCTTCGGTGCAATTGATGCAACTCCGGCGCAGACCGCCTCAAACTCAGTTACCTACACGCCGGCGGGCAGGTAACTGAGCGTAACCAAAGACGGTTTCAGGCTTCGGGTTTGCATGTTCACTTTGCTGACGGCCTGTTGCCCAAACAAAAATTCCTTTGAGCGGTCATTAAAACGTTTTAGACCAATTATACATCTGCCCTCTATTTGCGATTGACATAGTAAGCTCGTATGTTATGTAAAGCCATCAATTAATTAACAGGAGGAACGTATGAAAAAACCGATCTTAAAGCGAAAAGGCCAGTATCAGGCTGCGAGAAAAGTCCCGGGGAAGCTGTTCCGTCTGAAATTTAAGACGGAACATATGGAGGGGGTTGTCGCTACTATTGAACCCGATAAGAAGCTGGAAACTTACATCCATGAGGGCGAAGAAGTTCATATTCTGCTTGAAGGACGTATCGAATATGTCGTTGGAGACGAAACATTTGTATTAGAACCAGGCGACGTCCTGTGGCATCGATCAGATGTTCCCCACGGTGCAAGAAACATAGGCAACACAACAGCAAAATACTTTACCGTGGGTGTGCCGCCAACATTCATGTAAAGGAAGAGGAAAGATGAAACAAAAAGATACAACAGCAAGCCCTGTGAAGATCATGGATCTGACTCTGCGTGATGGTCATCAATCTCTCCTTGCCACGCGTATGCGAACCGAGGATATGATACCTGTAGCCGAACAAATCGATCGGGCAGGGTTTTGGGGCATGGAGGTATGGGGTGGCGCTACTTTTGATACCATGCATCGTTTCTTGAACGAAGATCCATGGGAAAGGCCCAGGATCTTAAAGCGATACATTAAAAACACGCCCTTTTCCATGTTGTTGCGTGGACAAAATTTAGTTGGTTACCGTAACTATGCCGACGATGTGGCTAAAGCGTTTGTGGAAGCCGCCTGTGAGGCAGGAATTGATATCTTCCGGGTATTTGATGCGTTGAACGATTTCAGAAATTTTGACACCTCCGTCGCGGTCATTAAAGCAAACGGTAAACATTTTCAGGGGGCTATTTGCTATTCCATCACAGAGCAAAAAATGGGCGGCGATGTATATAATCTCAATTATTATGTTGAGAAGGCCAAAAATCTCCAGGACATGGGCGCAGATACCGTCTGTATCAAAGACATGGCAGGGTTACTTGCCCCAGACGATGCTTTTGAGCTTATCAAGGCATTGAAAGGAGAGATCAAGGTTCCTATTCATCTTCACACTCATTACACCTCCGGTATGGCCTCAATGACATTGTTAAAAGCTATAGAGGCAGGGGTTGATATTGTAGACTGCTGCCTGGCGCCTCTCGCCCTGCGCACATCTCACCCTGCTGTCGAGCCGCTTGCGGTTGCTCTCCGTGGAACTCCGCGTGATCCGGAACTCGATTTGAAGCTCCTGTTTAAGTTAGGCCAATTATTAGAAGAAATCGCCCCCAAGTATCGCTATCTACTTGATGAAACAAAGATGGCAGCCATCGATACGGGCGTCCTTATGCATCAGGTCCCTGGAGGAATGCTTTCCAATCTCGTGAATCAGCTACGCCAGATGGACGCACTTGATCGAATCAATGATGTTTTTGAAGAACTTCCGCGGGTTCGCAAAGAATTAGGGTACCCGCCGCTTGTCACACCTACCAGCCAGATCGTTGGGACTCAAACAGTAAATAATGTCCTCTTTGATGATGAAAATGAGCGGTATAAGATGATTACGGATCAGGTTAAGGATTATTGTTACGGTCTTTATGGAAAACCGCCAAGACCAATAGATCCGGATCTCCAGAAGAAAGCACTCAAGGGTTATCCTCGCGGTGAGACACCGATAACGGTTCGGCCTGCCGATGTCCTGGAGCCTGAGCTGGAAAATGCAAGAAGAAAAGCAGATGGGTTAGCTAAAACCCGCGAGGATGAGCTTATCGTGGCATTGTACCCAATCACGGGAAAGCGCTTCTTGAAGTGGAAATACGGGAAAGAGACGCCACCTGCAGAGGTTAGGCCTATATCTCTGGAAGAAGCAAAAAAGAGGGAACAAATGGTAGCGAAGGCAAGGCTCGGTCAGGTAGAGGAAAAAACCGAAGCGGCTGGGCCTCGCAGGGGAGCAGGCCTGCAGACATTTAATGTATACGTTGACGGTGAATACCACAGGATAGAAGTGGAACAGGTTGGAGGGCCTCCTGTCCTACCTCATGCTCCCAAACCTGGTGTTGAACTTGCAGAAGAAATAAAAGAAGTACGCCCCGTTTCGGAAGCGGTCAAAGGGACTCCGGTCGTGGCCCCCATGCCCGGCATGATTATACGCTATGAAGTGGCAGTCGGCGATACCGTGAGCGCTCATGATACGATAGTGGTTTTAGAAGCCATGAAAATGGAAAATGCACTTACGGCGGGTGTAGACGGCACGGTCAAGGCCATATTTTTTAAAGAAGGTGATTCGGTAAAACGGGATGACATTCTGGCAGTTATAGGGTAGTGGCTTACGGTTAGCCATTGGTTGCTGATGGTGACTTTATACTGCCTACTGCCTGCTTCAGTCTAACCGTAAACCCCGAAACCTTGCACCGTATCAGTTGACGTTTTCGGAAATGTTATCCGCATCCATGCTTTTTGAAAGGCCTAAAGTGACACCTTGAACCTGATTAAACGTTCGGAATTTCTACAACCCTTTGAAATTATAAGCTATGTTGAGGCAGTCTTTTGCTGCTCTGCACACATCCATCCCATTATTCCAATATTCCAATCGGGGCGAAGCCCCCAAGTTCTTACAATGGAGGTATAGAAAAATGCGTAAGAAAGTTACAGTCGTCGGGGCCGGAAACGTTGGAGCAACTGTTGCACAACGCATTGCTGAAAAGGAACTCGCTGATGTCTTTTTAACCGATATCGTGGAGGGCCTGCCCCAGGGAAAGGCCCTTGACTTGCAGGAAGCAGCACCGATTGAAAAGCATGACACGAGACTTGTCGGGGCAAACTCATACGAAGGCTCGAAAGGCTCTGATATTGTAATTGTTACTGCAGGTGTACCCCGCAAGCCCGGCATGAGCAGGACTGATCTCCTGGGCACAAATGCCAAGATCGTCAGAAGTGTTGTTGAGCAGGTTGCACCTCTTTCGCCAGATGCTGTGCTCATCATTGTGAGCAACCCTCTGGATGCTATGTGCCATGTCGCTTTAGAAGCAAGCGGCTTTCCAAAAAACAGGGTCATAGGGATGGCGGGTGTGCTTGATTCGGCCCGGTTTCGCGCCTTTATTGCTATGGAACTAAATGTCTCAGTGGAAAATACGCATGCATTCGTCTTGGGCGGCCATGGTGACACCATGGTTCCCCTGCCGCGGTATTCGACGGTCGCCGGCATCCCCGTTAGCGAGCTTATCTCCAGGGAACGCCTCGATGCTATCGTTGATCGCACCAGGTTCGGCGGTGCTGAGATTGTCGACCTGTTAAAAACCGGAAGCGCCTATTACGCGCCGGCCTCCGCCGTGAAAGAGATGGCCGAAGCGATCCTGAAGGACAAGAAGAAAATCCTTCCCTGTGCGGCTTACCTGGAAGGCGAATACGGTATACACGACCTGTTTTTTGGTGTTCCGGTCAAGCTTGGAAGCAAAGGTATAGAACAAATCATCGAAGTCCGGCTGACCGAAGAGGAACGTGCCGCACTCGAAAGATCGGCAGCGGAGGTGAGAAGCACGGTAAACGAGCTGAAGAAGGTTTAACTTGTCAGGAATCTGAAGCTCAAAGATCCAGAGTTTCGGTGACTCAATTCACGTTCATTTGCAGATCTTACAATTCGTTTTTTCGTATCAGTTTAGATTTTTGAAAGTGTTCGCTTATGGCTAAATTGATGCGTTTTTTCTTGACAGAGGAGTTCGGTTATCGTATTGGCACAGAATTAAATAATACGGAGGGAGGGAAAAAACATGAAAAAGAAGTCGGTTTTCACACTTGTTCTTGCCCTTATGCTTGTATTCGCTGTTCAGGTTTTTGCCGCCGATATGGAAGGAGTAGTGACCGCCATCGATAAAACCGCCAATACCATCAAAGTAGAAAAAGTGGTTCTGGATGCGGGGTCTGTCGACATATCGAAGTTCGCAGTCGGTGATATGGTTAAAGTCACTTATCACGAGAAAGGCAAAAAGAACATCCTCGAATCTATAACCCCACTCATGGAAGGTTGTTGAGTCAAATAGCGGTATGATTCTTTTGCCCTGTTTTTCGTGCGGAACTGCATCCCCGATCCTGGGGAAGAACACCATTTTAAACCACGCCAGAAGCCACCGCGGAAAGATACACAACGTGGTGTTACAGGACTAAGCCAGGAGTAAAAGATGGAAAAAATTAAGGAGATGTATGCGGTAATATTTAAGGAGCAATGGCCATTTTGGGCCGGAGGGATATTTCTGGCCATTCTGGCAATTCTTATGTGGACCTGTGGCAAGCCATGGGCGGTTATAGGGGGTTACAGAAATTGGGCGGACTGGCTTTTGACGGGCATTGGCGTTTATGACGGCAAGAGGCTTGTCTCCCCGCTTTTGGATACGAAGTCCATAATGGCTCTTGGACTCGTCTTTGGTTCGTTCACAGCAGCCTTAATTTCAGGGGAATTTGGTTTTAGAATGCCTCCATGGTTTGAGCTCCTCAAGGGGGGGGTGGCAGGTACATTGATGGGTTTTTCATCGGTGTTGGCAGGCGGCTGAAACGTCGGTGGATTTTACAGCCAGTTGGCTGCCTTTTCCCTGAGTGGATTGTTTATGTGGGCCGGAATCATATGTGGTGCAATCGTAGGGCTTAAATACCTGATGTGGGAGATGGAACATATCCCGAATAATATCTTGAGCAAAGGTATAACTCTGAGACCAGCACCGGCAGGATGGAAGAAAGCTCAACCCTACCTGGGTTGGATTTTGCTTATTCTGATTCCTTTTATGCCGGCTATCTACGGGCAGCACACAAAGCTTGGTATACTTGCAGCACTTGGCCTTCTTTCTGGATTTGTAATGCACCGTTCAAGGTTCTGCTTTGCAGCGACATTTCGAGACCCATTCATGACAGGAGAAAGCGATAAAACCCAATCTCTTATCCTTTCTGTGCTCATTGTAATGCTTGGCGTTTCTATAATCAAATGGTCGGGCATTGTCCCCTGGTATCGGTATGTGTTCGGTAATGCCGGCTGGGGTGGCATAGTAGGGGGGATAATATTCGGTTTCGGGATGATACTGGCCGGTGGCTGTGGTAGTGGTACACTCTGGAGGGTCGGTGAAGGCCAGATAAAGTTGATCGTGGTTATGATCACTATGGCCATCTCCAACTCTTTGACGAAGGCATGGTTGTGGCCCAAGGTAAGGGCTCACGAGCTCAGTTTTGGCAAGGCGATTTTTCTACCAAGGGATGTCGGATGGGTCTGGGCATACATTATTATCCTCGGGATAATGCTAATCTGGTATCTCTTTGTTCTCTGGAATGAGGAGACAGAGAAATGCGTGGTTATGTAAAAATCACAAAAAGAAAAAGGAGGGTTTGACATGGTTGACGTGACTCCAGATGTAACTATCGATCTAAAGGGTTTGAGTTGTCCAATGCCGGCTATCAAGATAAAAAAAGAGCTTAAGGGGATGAAATCCGGGCAGGTATTGCTCGCAATAGGCACAGACCCGGGGACAAAGAATGATTTGCCGGGAATTTGCAAAAAAGGTGGACACGAACTCCTGGGTATTGACGAAGAAGGCGGGCTTTTTAAGTACTATATCCGCAAAGGGTAACGGAGGATTTGATATGGCAGACAAATTGGGAATATTTGTTTCAACTGAAGAGAACTGGGATCATCTTCTCGGCATAGCCAGGGCTGCTGTAGCTAAGGGGAAAGAGCTCATCATCTTTTTTACTCACCGGGGTACGCTTCTTTGCAAAAGACCGGATTTCGAGGAGCTGGCAAAGGCCGTGGAAGGGCGCGGCAAGATGTCCTTATGCCTGGTTTCCTGGAATGCGCACAATCTCGGCGAGGATCATACCGTACCTGGAATACCTGAGAAGGATTTTGCCACACAGGCAAGGCACGGAGAGCTCATAGAAGAAATGGACCGGTATCTCGTATTATAAGGAGGGGCAAATGAAGGTAGCAATCTTGGCAAGGCATTTAGGTGACCAGCATGAAGGACTCAGGTCAAGTCTGGGTCTGGCAGCCGAAATGATAGATACGCATTTTTTCCTTTTGGAGCACGAACTCGACCCAAAGGTTGCCGAAGATGCAGAGTACAAGGACAGGTACGAGATGTTTGTTGATGAGCTTGAAGAAGAGGTTTTTTCCAATGTAAAGGAAAATGAAAAACACGGCTATAAGTATTTGCCTACCGAGGAGATCGCCAGTAAACTAAAGGAATATGACCTGGTAATTCCATATGGGAGATAGTGAGGTAAGTCATGAAGATCTTGCATATATTCAAACACGAACCGGATGATGAGGTAAAGAAGCTGTCGGCTGGCATCTCCGAAGGCGAAGAGGTCAGTGAATTCGGATTATATGAAGGGAACATTGACTACGGATCATTAATAGACCTTATCTTTGAACACGACAAGGTCATTACCTGGTGGTAGTCAGCTCGTCAAGGAAACGCTTCACCCGGTACTCTTCGGTAACTCTTAATAACCTGTCCCGTTCCTTTTTATTTAGAAGACGCATATGATCAATAGCGGGAGGGGACGGTAAAAACAGCTCCGAATCGCATGTATTAGCTCTAAAAATACCTCTGCCGGCTGCCGTCTCATTGAGATGGCAGCCTTCACATTTCCTGCCAACTGGAGAGATGGTGTGCGGTCGATACGGCATGAATGCCCACCCCACTCCTTTGCCGTCCCCCCTTTTCGGTGCGACGCTATCCAGGACAACATCCCCGTTTTTGTCTATATAAGAAACAAAATACTGATACCTGGGCCTCAGGACCGCGTATTTTCCTTTGCTATCGAGGCCCAAGGGCATGAACTCCCACCTTCTTGCCCGCCATCCAGAATACCAGATACCCGGCTTCATGTTACCATCCAGCCAGTCCGGTGAAACGGGCGGTTGGTTAGCTACACGGTTCAATTCCTTCCTCAAGAAACCTTCTAAGTAAGGGTCCCCTTGAATTAAAAGACGCGCCCACTTTCCATAGTCAGGACTATCATCCCTCATTACACTCAAACCATAATCCTGATATGACCACTGGGCATGACACGCTCCGCATCTCACCTCTTTATGTTGTGGGATATTGTGACTCACAACATCTTTTGAAAAGAGGGCCAACTTAAATTTCCGGCCTGAGGTATTTGAACGGAAAAGAAACGCTTCTCCTTCAGACTTGATGTTTGCTACAGCTTTGTTGGGAGTCGGTTGACAAAAACCGCCGTGACAATCGCTACATTGAGTCTTGGGCACCTCGGCTTCATAGCCGTATACCGTGCCAGTCCCCATCACATCGGTCTTTGTATGGCAATCGGTACACTCCATGCCCCTTTCGGCGTGAACATCCATCGCAAGATAGTGATAGTCCAGGCCATAGGGCCTCGGGGCGGTATAGCCTTCGATAACAGGAGATCGATACGATTTGTCGTAATCGTGTTCGAACATGCCGACATAATCGCCCCCAACATGATTGTGATTGTGGCAATGGAGACATTGAAAGAGAGGAATACGCCTAACGAACCGATGCCGGATCGGATAGCCGGCTTTCTCGCTGTCGATGGCCCTGTCATGGCCCTGGTACTTTCCATCATCGCTATACAATACATGGCAGGAGGCGCAGCCAGAGGCCCTATACAGCCCAATTCCTTCAGCCCCCTTTGTTCCTATATGACACCGGAGGCATTTTCTCCGCAGGAAATCATCCACAAGGGTTTTGGGGCTATTGGGATGCGGTACCGCTTCCGGCAGAGGTTTCAGGGTACTGTTGGCAGAGTATTCAGGTGGGTAAGCCGCCTTCTGAGCGCCCCATAGGTAGCGAGTCTGATTGATTATTCCCGCCGCCGTGGCATGCAATGAAGCATTAATCAGCTTTATTTCTTCCTGGTGGCAAGTGCCGCAAAAGAAGTCTACATGCTCGGGATCGGATGGATTCCTGATAATGAACTGATGGTCCTGGATAGAGTCAACTCGTTGTCTCTGTCGCTTGAGATGGCAGGCCCTGCAATCAAAATCGTGCCCTTTGCCTATATGTTCGATCCCTTCATGACAATTCAGGCAGTCACCATCGGTCACAGCCTCGGGTATGACAGCCTGTAAGGAGCCCGCCGCGAGAAGGAGGAAAAACATTATGGCGCATATTTTCCGATAAGTTCCCAGCACGGTAAGTCCTTTTCCGTTTGAAATCGTTTTATGCTTTCATCAAAATTGAAATAGACCTTGTCCTTGTATTCACTGTGGCATGGAAGACATGAATTCAAGGCCATTATTCGTTTGAGTTCCTCTTGATTGAAAGGCCTGGCACCTTTTCTCGAGGTAGCTTGAAGCGGTTTGCCATCAACAGTTACGAAGGCATCCAGCGGGAAATGAATGCCAAGAGAGGAACGCCAGGCATCATAGGTCGGTCTGAATCGCCAGTTTCCGCCTTGCTTGTGCAGGATCCCTTCACCAAGGCCCAGCGACTTCGCATCCCCGTGGCAGTCCAAACAACTTCGGGATTCCTTTTGGGTGGTATGCGGATCAAACGATGTCATAGTGAATATCTTTAAAGACTCTTTCGGCAAATAACGCCCCTCTTCGTCAAATTGAGAAACATAGATTTGACATGGGGAAAAAAGGGCAACTTTGTTTTTACTATTGATGCCGAGAGTTGGCTTTGAAAAACGAAGATAAGAGCGGAGCTCCCTCCAACTCCCTGAAGATTCTCTTTTGCTAAGCCAATCTACCTGACGTTGATCCTGACGATATGTATAGTGACAGCCATAACACTGGGGTATCCAGCTTGAGTGACATGCCTGGCAACTGAGTCTTTCGTGGCCGGTCATGCGGTGGTAGATTTCTTCCCGGGCAGGTATTTTCATTTCGATGGCCTTGCCGTCCATTTTCCGGTAAAAAAAGACGGCTTCCCCTACCTTTTGCAGGTTATAGAGGGGACTCCCTTTTTTTGATATTGCCACCTCTTTATTTACTATGCGAGGGACCCTTTTGTTCAGAAAGACAAGTTTTTCCGCAAGCCCCCCTTTTATCTCTCTAAAATCCGGCTTGTGACAGGCCTCGCACGTTATGTCAACCTGATCTTTCAACGAATCGTATCTCTTCCCATCACCCATGACACCTTTTTCCGTATGACAGTCTATACACTCCATCTTTGCCTTATTGTGGTGAACATCTGCCGGCAAGTTGATATAGAATCTCCCGCCTGACAGTCTTCTGTTGTTGAGTTCATTTCCCTCATAAGGCGTGCCATATCCCTCTGATTCAAATTTCCCAAAGTAGGAAAGTCCAATCCTGGCAGAACGGTTATGACACCTGGTGCAGGTTTCTGAAGGTATGCGTGTCGTTATCTTGGGATGCTTGAAATGCCCAACGCCGTGTGTTTGCGCCCTTACCTGGTCCGGGACATGGCAGCCAGAACACCCCCCTCCCCTTCTTGCCACCTCTCCACCCATACTACTTCTTTTTTTCCACAGGTGACAACCGGCACACATCTTGGTATACAGGTCTACAGAAAGTGTTTTTTTCTCGCCAGATACCATCAACGTCTTTAAATCAATATCATTTTTCTCTACGCCCTCCCAGTGATAGCGGAGCACCTTTATTATTCCCCTGTTTGTGGCCATGACGCTGTTTTTCACCCTGATTACCACCTCTGGATGACAGTCCGGCTTGCCACATGTTTTGTCCACGACGGATAGGTCGCCCGGATTTTTCACCATAGTAAGATGGCCGCGCTCTTTGTCCAGCGAAAACGGATTTCCCAGATGACAGCTTTGACAACCAAAG
This sequence comes from Deltaproteobacteria bacterium, assembly GCA_003647435.1. Lineage (GTDB taxonomy): Bacteria > Desulfobacterota > Desulfobacteria > Desulfobacterales. The sequence continues at coordinate 11,159 of QMMV01000018.1, forward strand.
GCTGATACTGGATGAGAGGCATCGGGGTCACTCACGTCTTTGTGGCAGAACATGCACCGGTCTTCGGGAAGGGGGAACCCTTTTTGCGTCTTGTGTTCTTTATAGATGAGCAAAATCCCAAGGAATAACAAAATGATAAGGATGGCTTTGTTGTTCATCAGAATATTCCGCAACTGTATTCCATGAAAAAAGAGCCTGCGAGAGTCAGAGCGGCATAAAACAAGGTAGAAAGTATCAGCAAATAACGGGCGATGATCTGCAGGCGCCCCTTAAAAAGCGGCATAATCGAGAACAGCAGGAAAAAGACTACCGGAATAATTATACCGGCGATCAGCGGTGGGATTATTCTCAAAAGCCGCTGGATTCCCAAAAAAAACCACGGCCCTTTCACCGTTGAAGAATCCGCCCAGGGTGGAATATCGACCGGCATCTTAACAAAGATGGAATAAGCAAAAAGAAACAATGTGGTTATCAAGATGAAGTTACGCTCTGGCAGCCATGCCTTGATATGATCATAAAGCAGAAACACCAGGAGCAGGGGAAGGAATAGGCAATGATGGATGTACGGTAGAAAGTAAAAACCGGTGCCTGGTCTGATAAGGAGGCAGGAAAGAGTGGCGCCAAAAACGGGTATCTCGCTGACTGTATTAAGGAGTATATTGCCGGCAAAAAGACCTTCTTTATCCCCCTTCAGAATAAAACCGGTAAACAACAAGAAAAAGGAGATGCAGACAGGACTTGTGAGAAGAAACCATTTCCCGACAGAATATCCCTGATACCTCTTTTTGAAGAAATAATCGAGGACATGAAGCATGGTCAGGATGGTAAATGCCTGCCCGGAGGCATAATGTAATCTCCTGAAAAAGAAGCCGTACGGTATGACTGTCGTGATTTCCTCTATACTTTCAAATACGTTGCCGAAAGGACGGTAATGAAAGGCCAGGACAAGGCCTGAAAGGACACAGAGCAGAAGAGAGGCAAGCGCCAACCTCGGCAGATAGAATGATAGATCATATTTGGTAGAGAACAATCGCCTTTTCCAGCAGATTATGGACCGGGAATTAGCCATAGTTAGGCCGTGCGCCGCACCTTCACCAGCACATTTCCATCCTTGTCAAATTCAATTGGGATCCTGCTAAGAGGCCTTCTGGCCGGGCCCGCCAGTCTATTGCCATGTATGTCAAAAATACTTCCATGACAGGGACAGTGGAATTTTTCTGTTTTCTGGTCAAAGTTGATGATACAGCCTAAATGTGAGCAGTGAGCCGAAAGGGCATACAGATCATTTCCCTTCTTTATCAGATAGACTTCTTTCTTGAAGCTTATCTCGCCCGGGCATTCGCTGAGACGGAAGGTTACTCTCCTTATCCTGGTCTTTCTATAGAAGAGATATGATATAATCGGATAAACAAGGATTATGGCGGCAGAGATTTTTAATAAACGGGAAAGTATGTTCTTTAAAAAGCTTCTTCTTTTCACATGTTGATCTTTCAAAACAGAAGGCGAAACCCTTGCAAAAGGCCCTCTTTTGCCAAATTTCTGCGTCAGGGTCAGATTTTGGCACGCATTGGCACGAAGTGAAGCGTTAGCGCCAACCTATGGCGCTATCCTCAAAATAGCGAAAGTATTCCCGCGGTTAAAATCTTCGTCTTTCCTGAATTAAAACAAGATTGAACGTGTTTCAAACGTCTCAAGGCAATGGCAAGATGAGGCAGGCGTGGTGCCGAAGGGGGGAGTCGAACCCCCACGGGCGTACACCCACCAGACCCTGAACCTGGCGCGTCTACCAGTTCCGCCACTTCGGCACTTGGCAACAATAAAAAAGATTGATTTTACCTCCGAGATACTTTAAATAGGAAATTCCTTTTGGGATGTCAAGAGGCTGTTGCCAAAATCCATTTTCGCTTTATCTAAAACGTTTCAATGACCACTCAAATGAATTGTAACACTTTAGCTCTTTTAAGAAACAGACATACGGAGCGGACAGGCCATCCGATTGGAGACTGGCTCACTGTCTGAGAGCATTACTGAGCGTTGAGAAAAAACAGTATCTTGGATATTCACCCTTGACGATAACTGATATTGTG
>QMMV01000019.1 GCA_003647435.1 Deltaproteobacteria bacterium
CTCGGTATACTGAGTATTTCGTAGTAGTCTCGTTTTTCATTCATATCTGCTGCTATCTTCTCGATTTCATATTCCCAGGGCAGGCCGTGGTTTATTGAGGCACAGATCAACAAGATCAGAAATTTTAGCCGTACCTGCGCACATTACCGTGTCGGCCCCGCCCCAGTAGATTTTTATTATTCCGTCCTCCTCTGGAACGGCGCCGCAGCAAAAAACCACGTTTTGAACATACCCTGTCACCTCCCACGGGTCTTCAGGCTGAAGGATCCAATCGTCGGCAACCCCCAGGACCCGGGAGGGGTCACAAAGATCTAGAAGGGCGACTCCCAGCCGGTACACGGCGCCGCCCATGGTCTCGAATACACCGTGGTAGATAACAAGCCATCCCTTATCCGTTTTTATTGGCGTTGCCCCAGGTCCTATCTTCATCCCATCCCAATGATACGGCTCCGGTCTGACGATAACCCTTGAATCGCCCCAGTGAAGCAAGTCCAGCGAATAGGAGATCCAGATGGACCAGGGCATATGCTCCGTATGGGGGCGATCGAGGCGGGCATATCGGCCGTTAATCTTCTCGGGAAAAATGACCACATTTCGATGATCAGCCTGCGTGATAAAGCCGAGGCGCACAGCGCTTTTGAAATCACCGGTTTCTGCCAGACAGATCCGAACTCCGTACCGTGAATAGGCGCTATAGGTAATCAGATATGCGCCTTCCAGATTGCAGATACGCGGATCTTCCACGCCGAACTCCTCGTAGGCCGCAAACACGCCCTCTTTATATGGCGTCATGAAAGGCTCGGGTCTCACCGTGAATCGAAATCCGTCACCGCTCTCAGCAATCCCGATAATGGATCTCCCGTTCCTGAGATGGGACCTGAACAGCATGATGTACCGGCCCTTGTATTTCACCACACCGGCGTTGTGGACCGTTTCCACAGGATAGGGCACGTCATCCTTGGTGAGGATGGGATTGTTCAGGTACCGCTCAACCAAATACTTCATGGTCTTACTCCCACCTCTCGTACAACGGATATGTTAATCTCTATGATGACTGACTTATCCAGTAACTGACTTTACGAGTTTAGCGATTTCATCATTATCATAAGCAAGCGCTCTCACCATTGGTTTAACCTTGGGGGATAACCGTTTGTATCCCCATCGACATCGAGCTAATGCTTTTTCCGGTCCTTCCCGCTCGAAATAAAGCGGTAGATTCACCTCAAAAAAAGACAACCCATCAGCATCACGTATCAGGTCAGAACGGGGATCGCCTCCGGTCTCATGATGGCAAACGAGCTGATATACTTCTTCTATCAAATCCCTTTCTATACCGAGATCCTCCATGATGTCTTTAAGGATCTGTGCGCTGTTTTCAGCATGGGCCTCCTTGAAATCGTCAAAATCATCGCTTTCACCCTGCATCACTTTCCGGTCATCCATAGCACGCTCAATGTCGTGTCCAAGGGCTGCAATCTGCAATGCTTCATCGGCATCCGGTTTTAGTTTCAACAGCCATTTCAGTGTATTCTGAGCGTGCACAGGATCTTCAGGTACTTCTGATCCTGAAACAACTCTCCTTATCTCTTCTTTTAAGAGGTCTATGTTACTCATTGGTTTTGCAGACGTATACCCTTCTTATGGTTTCAGCATTCATAAGGAATGCGATAACAACAAGCGTCCACAAAACCTGATTAAGCAAGGCGCCAAGAAATATCAAAAAGATCCTGATATCCCGTCCAATGCGAACATGCCACTTTGGATGGCTAATCATGAGCGCGTCATATTTATCCGCTGTATAGCTGACCATAAATGAGCCGAGAATTGCCATGAATCCTGCAACAACCGATGCAAGCTGCGTATCAGTCATGTAGGCATGCCAGGTAAGGCCAAAGAGCAGAAACCCATCGGCATACCGGTCAAGAACGGCATCAAACCACTTTCCGTAAGCGCTTTCCTGAAACTTGAGCCGGGCTATCTCGCCGTCACAACCGTCAAGAACGGAGGCAAACTGGGCGATTATTCCTCCAAACAGGAGCGTTACATAACCCTCGCCAAGGAAGAGACCAGTGGCAAAGATGCAAAGCAAAAAGGATATGAACGATATCTGGTTAGGCGTAATGGGGAACCGAGCCAGATATCGAGACAACCTGGTGGACAAAAGCCTGTTGAGGTATCTTGAAATAGGACCGTCACTCTGTTTGCCGCGAAGTTGGCTCAATAGGACTCCTTCTGCCTTCTTAAGGGCAACCGGGTTGTCCACATCAATCCAGAACTTCTGCCCTATATCAAAGACCTTTACGCTCCCGTTCTCAGAGAGACGCCTGATGCCGCCGGTCAAGGTGGAGTCGTCATGCTTTGAAATGCTTTGCTCAATTCCCTCAAAGATTGTTGGCGTGCACAGAAACAAGCCTGTATCCAATGCATCAAATCTCTTGAGATTCTTTCCAATGCTTTTAACCTTGCCATCATGGATCAGCACCTTTGTGGCATCACGTATATCAGTGATCGCAGTATCAACATTTCTGTCAACGGCAACAATGATATCGCCATCGGAAAGCCGATTTTGGAGCAGGTCCTTGAGCAGTTTTGGATCAGCCAGGTGATCCCCCATCATAAGAAGGAAAGACTCATTCAAATGGGCCTTCGCCTTGAGTGCAGAAAGACCGTTTCCCCCTTTATCCCACTCATTGTTATGAATATGGTTGATGGGGATCTGGCATCGCTCTGTCAACTGGTCTAAAAATTGGGAAACCTCGGCTTCTTTGTGCCCAGTGACAACGTAAAACTCCTCTACCCCTGCACAGACAGCGGTACGGATCACCCGTTCGATGAGCGGTATCCCGAGGACAGGAGCAAGTGGCTTGCAATTATATCGGGGCTGAAGTCTTGTTCCTTTTCCTGCTGATAGAATCAGACACTTCATTCAAATTCATCCTCTCCATCGCAATAAAGTTTTCTACCATTTGAAACGCCTCATCATCAGTAAACTGACGAGGCGGATGTTTGCAGAAATAGGCAGACGGCGCCTCAAGAACGCCACCAATGCCACGGTCAAGGGCAAGCTTGGCACACCGAATAGAGTCAATAGCCACGCCTGCTGAGTTGGGAGAGTCCTCCACGGACAGACGAAGCTCCAGATCCATGGGCACGTCGCCAAAGAGTTTTCCTTCCATTCGAATGAAACACACCTTGTTGTCTTTCTGCCACGGCACATAGTCACTCGGACCAATATGGATATTATCCTTTTCCAATCGTCGAGCGGTCACCGACTGAACTGCTTCTGTCTTTGATTTTTTCTTTGACTTCAACCGATGGCGGTTGAGCATATTCAAAAAATCCGTGTTGCCGCCCGTGTTCAACTGGTACGTACGCTCCAGTTTGATACCGCGCTTTTTAAACAGATCGGTCAAGATGCGATGTGTTATCGTGGCACCGAGCTGGGACTTGATATCATCACCGATCAGGGGGATATTTCTCTCCTTGAATCGCCTTGCCCACATAGGACTGCTGGCAATAAAGACAGGCATATTGTTTATGAAAGCGACACCTGCCTGGAGCGCACAGTCTGCATAGAACTGGGTAGCCTCTTCGGAACCCACGGGCATGTAGTTCAGTAAGATCTCGGCTCCTGATTCTTGGAGGACTTTTATCACATCTTTTCTTGATGGTTCCGGTTCATCTGCTGACACAAACGTATATGGTGCCCCATAGTCTTTCATGTGCTCTGAAACGCCATCCATGATCCTGCCCATCTGGACAATCACGCTGGATGAAGGGAGATCAGGGCAAAAGACGGTTGTGCAGTTTGGTGCTGAAAAGACGGCCTCGTTGACATCCTTTCCGACCTTACGTTTATCGATATCAAAAGCGGCCACCACTTCTATATCGGCGGGCGTATATCCCCCGATTTCCCAATGCATCAAGCCAATGGCATTCCCTGGGTCTTTATCCCTGTAATAATGTGTCCCCTGGATCAAGGAGCTGGCGCAATTCCCCACACCGGCGATGGCGATCTTTATTGTGTCTTTCATGATTCGATTACCTCCTTTCTAGACAAAATCCCTATAACTACTAAATTCCCAGTAAAATCTTGAACAACACATTATGCTGCACAAAAAGCCTTCCTTCTGCCTGCCCACCATGGGCTTGCCCTCTCCCAACCCGGTAGGAAACGGCTCACTACGCCCAAAGCGTTAGCAAGCAAGGATGACAAATTCCAAACCCGTTATCCGCGTGCTTATACACAGGACTTCCTGACGGATTATGACAAAATATTTCCATCCGATGCCAGTTGACCCGCTTTTTCACCTGTGAACATCACGGGAATAGTTTGCAATTCCATAAAATCATTGTTTTCGTGAAATACCTTTTGAGCTTCAGGATAGATCCGGCGTAAGCCACTCGTATGAATGAACACCCGGGAAGCCGCATGGCTTCTACCTCTCACTGTCTTCAAAACCTCCCGTGCTGAATCTTCATCGAGATCGCCCATTAACTTCAGATGAAGGTTGCCATCATTGTTGTGAACAAGGATCTGAAAATCTTTGGACATCTTAGAGCTCCTCGATTCCTCGATTATTAAAAGGCAATCTTCTCATCGCCGTGACACAAGATCATGCTTATCGGGATTGCTGATTTGCTCAAAACTGAAAACTCAGGCAATCGCCTGAAGCTTTGGTGTTTCCATCAATGATTCAAACAAATAAACGTCTTGGAAATTCTACAACTTATTGAAATTAAAGAGGTTATTTTGAGACTGTTCCATATTGTCTCACACATGTTCTTCCTCTATCCTTTTAATATGATTCTTTCAAACTTATGCGCCGGCAAGGTCCAAGAGCACCTTTTTATCAACGGTCGCACCACATATCACCCTGTCCGCCGCACCGTAGTATATATAATAGGTGTCTTCGATCTCGCAGATCCCTGTGGCAAAGACCACTTCCTTGACCTCGCCGTGAAGCTCGTAGTCTTCTTCAGGCTCGAGGATCGGCTCCGGATGCCTGCTCAGGATACGAGAGGGATCTTCTAGATCGAACAGGGCAACCCCCAGCCTATAGACAGATTCCTCATCCACCCCGTGAAAAATAAGTAACCAGCCCTTTTCGGTCTTTACAGGTGGGCTTGCTGATCCGATTCCCACGCCGTCCCACCTGCCTTTAACGGGCTCCATGATCTTTTTGGAGTCGTGCCAGTCAACAAGGTCATCTGAAAAGGCAATCCAGATGCTGCGGGGAGGGGATATGGGCCTGTGAAACATCACGTACTTGCCGTTAACCTTTTCCGGGAAAAGAACGGCATCCTTATTATTCAGTTCCGGCAACACGACACCGTATCTTTCCCACTGGAGAAAGTTACGGGTCGAGGCTGTGGATACCCTGGGTCCTTGGGCGGAATAACTCGTATATGTCATATAGAACTGATCGTCCAGAAGGACAAGCCGAGGATCTTCACAGCCCTTGCTCTCAAGGATGCCTCTGGGTGTGAACACTGGCTTGTTCAGTCTGAAGAACTCGAAACCATTCGAGCTCATGGCATAGCCAATCCTGGATATATTATCATCTCCTACGGCCCTGTAAAGCAAATGAACAATGCCGTTGTGATAAATGGCAGCAGGATTGAAGACAAGCTTGCTCTCCCACGGGTTTTCTCTTTTGGGCTTCAGGATGGGATTATTCAAGAATCTCTTCAGCATAACCCAATCTTTCTATCATATATAGCCAAGCAGACTGAAGGAAACAAAATCGGGTTGTCCTCATAATCCTCAAATGGACCTATGGGAAAGTCGAAACCATGGTTCATGTGCTATCTGGGCCTCCCGAGTTCTACGAAAAAGTCGATAAAGAGCCTTGCAATGACTTCAGGGGAGTTTCTTTCAACAAATCCGTTTGCTGCATCGAGGACGATCTTACGCATCTCCTCGTCCCGAAAGAATTGCAGCAGCATCTTGTTCAGTTCTGAAACATCACTATAATGCAAGAGTTCATCCTGTAGCGGCCTGAAATAGTCCGACCTTTTAGGGACAAAGATAGGGCATCCCGCCCCGAGGGCTTGAAACGCAGTGGAGGATACAACCCCCAAGTAACTGCTCTCAAACTTGTGCAAGACGAGGCAGTCTGAGGCAAAAAGATAGTCATCAAAGCGCTCCTTTGTAAGTATTTTCTCCTCTCTGATGATCATCCATGGGGGCGGTTCTTCTTTTTCAACCATCTGGTAGCCGGGAGGGATCACATAGAGCAAGACAGCCTCCTCTTTAAGATCCTCCTGTAAGTCGCGCAGAAATGGCTCATAACTCCTATGACAGAAGACGTAAACAATCCTTTTATCCAGGGGAAGGTTCAGCCTTTTTCTGGCTTCCGTCTTTTCTCCTTGCCTGGTTCCATAGCAAGGGAAAGGGATGAGCTTGGCATGGGGATAGACATCATTCAGAAACCCCTGCCGCTCGTCAAAGTAGACCACCCCATCCCAATCAAACTGGTAGAACCATGGCTCTTCAGGCAGGGTATTTTCATGGACCACATGAATCGTCCTGGCACGATGTTTGATCACGGGAAAGACCTTGGAAAGGCTCTCAACAGGCAACATCCTCAGGTCCTGAACCACGAGCACGTCAAAGTTCGACCTGAGGATGGGCCGGGGGTCCAGAAAGTCTGTCTTTTGAGTACCGAAACATCTCGTCACGTAATCCTCATCCTCCCCGGTGAAGCCTTCTCCATGGAAGTCGCTTTTAATATGGGAGAATACGGTCACTTCGTGCCCCTGTTCCCTCCAGGCCCTTCCCAAAGGCTCTGCGTGGACTGCCACCCCTGAATCGGTATTCCAGGCTGTCATCATGGCGATATGCATCTCTGCACCTCCTCGACATTGTGAAGGGTTTCTCTTATGGTCTCTGGGAGGCCTGGTAGGGGTTCTACCCTCGGCCTCTTTGAAGAAACAAGATTAAAGGCCTCCTCATATCCCATCCCGGCACTACAGAGATACCCCATTAAAATCGAGGCCGATCTTCCCACGCCATAGTGACACGCCACAAGGACCTTTTCCGAGCCGATGTGCTGTCGAATTACCTGGATGGCCTCTCGCATCTTTTCAGCTGGGATGGGTGCGCCATCCTTGAGGGGTATCTTGTGGTATGCCACCCCTTTACGGTGGTTCATCGCAACCACCTTACGTGGATTCACATCGACTTCTTCAGCAACGTTGAGAATGAAGCCTATCTCGTTTTGAGGTCTCTTCAAATCCTCCAAATCTCCGATCGCCAATCTTTCCCATATGAAGGTCATGCGCTTTGCTCCTATCTAGTTGTGGCAGTTTCCCTCCCTCAAGGATTGCCTTTGCCAGCACCAGGTGTTTTTGTGCCTGGCTGTAAAAGGAATATCTCTGGCTATAAGCGCGATTCTGCTTGTCCATTTTCTCCCGCAAACCGGGCTCTCGTACTATCTGGACTATCATCCCTGACAGTTCGGTCAGGCTCTCCGCCGCAGGCAGGCCGGAGAGCCTCAAGGTCTCGCCAATGCCCTCCCAATCCCTTCCGACAACGATCGTGCCGCTGCCCTGGGCATGGGCCATTCTCCCCGATTGGGTGGCGTTGTTACACCAGAAAACAGCGAAGTCCAAGGCTCTGAAGGCCATCGGGAATATACTCTCAGGGATATAATGTTCAAGGAAAAAGTTCTGTTTTCCGTCGTGATGGGCCTTTAACGCCTCACGTATGGGAGCAAATGCACTGAGCTTTTTATCCTTTCTCCTCTGGATTATGCCCGCAAAAAAGGTGATCACACGCAGGCCGGGGAGTCGTTCCTGAACGAGACGGCCGACCTCATAAAGCTGCAGGGGATCCTTGTCGGCTGTAATGAAACCGAAGTTTCCCAGCAAGATGCTTTCCTCTGACTGTAGATCTCTCTCTACCTTGGCCAACTCTCTCTTTTGAAAGAGCGGCATTTCAGCTTCATTAAGCAGATAGGAGAAAAGCCTTTTTCTCGCTTCTGCCCGGCCCACTTTTGGATAGAGGTGAACACCGTGTCTCAGAACGGCGACCTTGTCTCCGTGTCCAGGAAAGGCCTTCAGTACCGCTCTATGAGCTCCATCGGTAAAAACGCTCAGGCCATCCAGAAAAGGCAGGGCCTTGCTGAGCAGGTCTACCTCTCTTTTGGCCATGCCCGAAGGTGTTTCTTCCGACTGAAAATGGATGGTGTGGAAGCTGGCAACTACCTTGTTTCCCCTTCTCTTTGCCTCCTCCAGGAGGCTCAAGAAATGATCGTTGCTGTTTCCCCACATCCCAAATGCATGCTGAAACCAGAGAAGGCCTTTCTCGCAATAGGTCGGAAGTGTGGGATGGGGGAGCGAAAGGCAGTAGTCCACCTTTCCCTTTGTTGCATGATTCATGACTTCGCCCGATGCGGAAAATTCATCCAGCTTGAAAGAGATAACCCTCCATTGGCTTGGTGATACATGTTCCAGATTATATCTCATGTACGTGCCTATGCCGCATATAATAGGAGGGAACGTGCTAACAAAGGTAATCATATCCATCACCTCCTTGACGAAATGTTAGCCCATTGACTGACGCCATGCCTTCACCTCCTTTGTTGGAGAGGGCTCGAGTATTTGTTCTGCAAGCGCTGCATTGCTTTTCACCTGGGCCTCCAGAGGAGTTCCTACGAGCCTTTGATCAATGGAATCAAGATGGGCCAGGGATTGCGTGGATCCCCTTGCCATTTCCCTGGTTCGCTCTTCTCGCAAGGCCTCAAACAAATCAATGTAATATTGTGCTATGACCTCGGCCGAGTTTCCTTTCAAGAACTCTTCCGCTGCGATCTGAGTTTTCCGGTATCTCGCTCCTTTCGTCAAGATCTCCCATAGGCCGGCCTTAAAGTCTTGAGCCCCCGAGTAAGTCATTACGACATCCTTTACAGTCTCGAAGAAATTGCTTTTCGAGGCGAGAATGGGGCAGCCTGATCCCAGGCACTGGTACGCGGTGCTCGAGACTACGACGCCGTCACAGGGGGATCGGTGAATGATCAAAACGTCGGAGGCGTGCAGGTAATCATATAGGCGCTCCAGGCACGGGGATTCCTGCCGAATCTCCACCTGGAGTCCATCTCCGCCGCTCATTAACTCGGTATCTTTCTGTGAGATCACAAGGAGGAGGCAGGGAAGATGGGCTGCAACCTCCTTAATACATGGTAAAAGGGGAAGATACTCTCTGAGCCTCTGACCGAAGATCAAGACAATCTTTTTTCTATTTGGAAGGCCTAACTTCGCCCTCGCAGCGGTTTTATCGCCTCTCTGTAACGGCACGCAGGGAAAAGGTATGATGGATATCTTTTCTTCGGGATGGTATCTCTTCAGGAAATCCTCGTAGCGTGTATCAAAGCAGACAATCCTGTCCCAGTCAAACTGATAGAATGAAGGGTTGTCCGAGGGCACCCCATCATGGATGACAGTGAGCGTGCTCGCCTTCCTCTGGATATGGTGAAAGATCTTACCCAGGCCGTCTTTCGGCAACATGCCCAGATCCTGCGCCACAAACACCTCATAATCGGCTTCCAGAATCGGGCGGGGATCAAAATAAAGCCTCTCGCTCGAAGGCGTAGTAAAGCATCTTGTAACGTAGGCTTCATCCTTGTTAACGATTGCTGTTCCGTGAAAGTCGAAAGGGAAAAAAGAAAAGACCTTGAGAACGTGTCCCATCTCGACCCATGCCCTTCCTATTAATTCAGCATGTACCGAGACTCCTGAATCCTCATTCCATGCTGACATCATGGCGATTTTCATGCAATCACTCCCTTTTCGAAAGACAAAATAGGGTTCAGGCCCTGGATTCTATTTTCAAAGAATGAATCGAAGCCTCTAAAGTGAAGTTCGATCCACCGCCGGGCTTTCCAATGCGGAGTGTATGTATTTCTTTGTAAGAGAGTTATTCGGGCAGGAATCTGGATTATCAGATAAGCTCAAATGGCAATTTAGAGAACAGCAATAAGATATCAAGCAGCTGAAAATATCGATACAGAACCACTTTATGCTCGCCTATCATTGCTTCTTTTCCTGCCGAAAAGGATTCAGCTTTTCCAAAACATCTGGAAGAAATCCCTAATTCGCTTACTCCTGCCCAAAATCCCTGTCTACTGCCTCTTTCGATTCCCTTGATCCTGGCTACAAGAAATGGATGGACCATCCATGGCAAAGAAAACCGACACCACTATGGGGAAAGCTTGTCCCAGATTTTCAGATAATGGTCCATCCATTCCTCGAACGAGAGATAGGTGCCGGTCTGGTAATCATAGCAAGGGTCAAGAGGCTTCGGATTTCCTTCTGTTTTCATTTTATGAGCATATTGTTCTAAAATTTGTTTCACTTCCTCCCTGGAATACCCGTATTGCCGTGCGAGGTCCTTTGTTCCATGGGGATTCCTGTAAATGGCGGCCATCTGTCCGAGTGCCTTGTATTTGAGATCCTTTATCTCCTCTTCAGGCAAGCCCATGTGATCCGCCAGAAATACTGCTCTCACAAAGTTCTCGCGCTCGATCTCGAACTTTAATGCATCGTGGTCAGCCTTTTCATGCATGGAGATTTTCAAGCCCGGGCCGGAATCTCATCCGCCCGGGCATTGAAGCGTTTTCCTTAATACATATCCCCCGGCGGCATCTGCGGGGCAGCCGGCTGTTTCTTTTCCTCCGGTTTCTCGGCCACCATGGCTTCGGTTGTCATGAGAAGCCCTGCTACGGATGCTGCATTCTGAAGGGCAAACCGAGTGACCTTGGTGGGATCGATGATCCCGGCCTTAACCAGGTCTTCGTACTCGCCGGTTTCCGCATTAAAACCGAAATTACCGTTTCCCTCGATTACCCGCTGGACCACCACGGATCCCTCAAAACCGGCGTTGTTGGCAATCTGCCTGACCGGTTCCTCAAGGGCGCGCTTAATGAGGTTCGCCCCTGACTGCTCATCCCCTTCTAATTTGAGCTCCTCAAGAGCCTTCATGGCCCGCATATAGGCAACGCCGCCTCCGGGGACGATCCCCTCTTCTACTGCTGCGCGGGTGGCATTCAGGGCATCTTCAACCCTTGCCTTCTTCTCCTTCATCTCAGTCTCGGTAGCCGCGCCCACATTGATCACAGCAACGCCTCCAATCAACTTTGCCAATCGCTCCTGGAGCTTCTCCCGGTCATAGTCGCTGGTGGTATCCTCGATTTGGGCCCTGATCTGCTTTACCCGGCCTTCCAGGGCCTCACGGCTGCCGCCCCCATCCACGATCGTGGTGTTATCCTTGTCGATGCTGATCTTTTTGGCGGTCCCCAGATCGTTCATCGTCACATTCTCCAGCTTGACACCCAGCTCCCCACTGATCACCCGGCCGCCTGTCAGGATGGCGATATCCTCCAGCATGGCCTTTCGTCTATCCCCAAAGCCCGGGGCCTTAACAGCCCCACAAAACAAGGTCCCCCTTAGCTTATTAACCACAAGGGTAGCCAGGGCCTCTCCTTCCACATCCTCTGCAATAATCAAGATGGGTTTGCCATCTCTTGCAACCTGCTCTAAAATGGGAAGCAGGTCTTTCATGACGCTGATCTTCTTTTCGTTTAACAGGATATAGGGCTCCTCCAGGTGAACCTCCATCTTCTCGGGCGAAGTGACAAAGTATGGGCTCAGGTAACCCCTATCGAACTGCATCCCCTCAACGACCTTCAGAGTTGTTTCCATGACCTTGGCTTCCTCTACGGTAATCACACCCTCCTTGCCCACCTTTTCCATGGCATCGGCGATAATGTCCCCGATAGTGCGGTCGTTGTTTGCCGATATAGTACCGACCTGAGAGATTTCTTTTCTATCTTTTGTGGGCTTAGACATCTTTCTCAGTTCTTCAACCACCAGATCAACGGCCTTTTCAATGCCACGCTTAATGGGCATGGGGTTGCCACCCGCGGCCAAAAGCTTAACCCCCTCGCGATAGATGGCCTGTGCCAGGATTGTCGCCGTGGTGGTACCGTCCCCGGCGACGTCGGATGTCCTGGAAGCCACCTCCTTGACCATCTGTGCACCTATGTTTTCAAACTTGTCTTCCAGTTCAATCTCCTTGGCAACGGTCACCCCATCCTTGCTGATCCTGGGGGAAGCCCAGGACTTTTCAAGAAGGACATTCCGCCCTTTCGGTCCAAGGGTCACCTTCACCGCGTTGGCAAGGATTTCCACACCTTTCATCATCTTCTCTCTTGCCTTTGCGCCATATTTAATCTCTTTTGCCGCCATTGCTAAGTCCTCCTTCAATCACTTTTCTATGACACCCAGGATATCATCCTCTCTCATAACAAGATGTTCCACCCCATCGATCTTGATTTCATTTCCCGCATATTTACCGAAAAGTACGCGATCATCCTTTTTGACTTCCAGGCGAATCCGTTTTCCGTTTTCATCCCATTTCCAGTGACCAACCGCTGCGACCTTCCCCTCTTGTGGTTTTTACTTGGCCGTGTCCGGAATGATGATTTCGCCGGCGGTCTTCTCCTTCTCCTAAATTCCGACAACAAGCGCCCTGTTGTTTAATGGTCTTAGTTTCATTATTATCCTCCGATCTAAGATGGGTATGGGAAACTGAGCGGTGTTCGGTATTACACCGCAGGGGTTTTGCCCAGCATCTTTCTAAGCTCCTCTCCATGCACACTTTCCTTCTGTGAAACGAGCTGGGCCAAGGTATCTAAAACATCCCGGTGAGTGGAGAGTATTTCTCGCACCCTTTTATGGGCTTCCTCAACGAATCGGGAGATTTCTTCATCAATTTGACCGGCTTTCTCTTCACTGTAGGTTTTACCGGGAGCAAGAATTTCCGGGAGGAACATCTGCTGACGGGGGCGCTCATAGGCCACCAGTCCCATGCGATCGCTCATGCCGTATTCCGCGACCATGGACCGGGCAATCTCTGTGGCCAGCTGCAAGTCGTTTTGGGCCCCTGTGGAGATTTCTTCGAAAACCAGCTCCTCCGCGACCCTGCCTCCCAAAAGAACGGCCAGCCGGTCCAGCAGTTCCGAGCGGGTCATTAAGTAGCGGTCTTCGGTGGGTTGCTGCTGGGTATATCCGAGAGCCGCAATTCCCCGGGGAATAATGGAGATTTTGTGCACCGGGTCGGCATGCTCAACAGACTCAGCCACAATCGCATGTCCGGACTCATGAAAAGCAACAATTTCTTTCTCCTGCGAATTTATC
>QMMV01000020.1 GCA_003647435.1 Deltaproteobacteria bacterium
GTCAAGGGTGAATATCCAGGATACTGTTTTTTCTCAACGCTCAGTAATGCTCTCAGACAGTGAGCCAGTCTCCAATCGGATGGCCTGTCCGCAATAATATTTTCAAAAAGCTAAACTGATACCTAAAGTGTTAGCAGCAGTTCAGGAGGCTATTGATTGATCAGCTTGGTCAGACTTCCAGCAGGCTTGAAATGGACCGCCAACCGCGCTGGCACGTGAACAGCAATTCCCGTCTTCGGGTTTTTCCCCCTCGTGGCTGCGTGTCTTTTTACGCTGAAGCGCCCAATGCCCCGGACTTCGATCGCTTCTCTCCTAATCAGGGCCTGGGCCATGCTCTCAAAAAGGGTCCTTGTCACTTCTGACATATCGCCCCTGGTAATACCTGGAAACGCTTTTACCAGCGCATCTGTGAGCTCACGCTTAACCACCCAGTCACTCCCGAGCAGGTGTCCAAAGATATCCGTAGTGAAAGGCTTCGGAAGTTATTTCGCCCAGCATCTCGGTGAGCGATGATCCAAAGATGTATTCTAAAAGCGAAAACTTCTTTTCTTTTACGTAGAAAACAGAGGGCTCCCCTTCGATGCCGGCAAGTTTCGCCGCCAGTGTGATGGCATCCTCCAGATTGCCCAAACTGTCGAGCAGGCCAAGTTTCTTGGCGTCTTCCCCCGTCAAAATACGCCCATCAGCAATTGCCCGGACTTTTTCTTCGGGTATCTTTCTTCCCTCAGCAACAGCTCTTATAAACTGCTCGTGCAGATTGCCAAGAAAACTTTGCAGGAGTTCTTTTTCTTCATCTGTCATCTTCCGTAGCGGGGAGCCAACATCCTTGTATTCGCCGCTTTTGAGAACATTAGCGGAGATACCTATCTTCTTGAACAGCTCTTCAACATTGGGGAATTTCGCAATCACGCCGATGCTGCCCGTGATAGTGCCTGGATTTGCCATAACATGATCCGCTGCTGCTCCAACATAGTAGCCACCTGAAGCGGCAACGGCGCCCATAGAGGCGACTACTGTTTTTACGCGAGTGGTTTTTTTAACTTCCTCATAGATCTCCTGAGATGGGCCAACAGCACCACCTGGAGAATTGATTCTCAACACTATCGCCTTGATGTCTTTGTTCCGGCGCAAGCTCCTGAGGTGGGCCAACACAGGCTTGGGATCCGTAATAACCCCCTTGATCTCGACAACACCAACCTTTTCACCAAAACTCAAGGATGGTTCACTCTTGCCTAAAAAGAAGAGGAGGGCAATGCTGATAATCACAATAGCCCCGATAGCCCACATAACCAACAGGGAAAACAAAACAGGGTGTCTTCTGGCAAACATGGTATTGTCTTCAAGGGCTTTTGGAGAACCAGGAATGCTGTGTATCTTCTATGCCATGGGCAGCTGAATCAAGCTGCTTCGACGGTTTCATCAACAGTTTCATCGGTCTTACTGCCAGACGCGGTTTGCTTTTCAGTCGGCCCCCGGGGGGCTTTCTCTTCTGTTTCGGGAGCAGAAAGCTCTTGTCTTTTTTCCTGGCTTTTGTCTGAACCTTCTTCCTCGCCTTGGTCGACTGCTTCAGACGATATATCAGATCTTTCATCGGGAGGATTTTGAGTGACTATCTCTTCTTTAAGATCTTCCTTCAAGATCTCTCCCAAGCTTGATGGAGATCCCCTGAAATTATTCAGGTAACCGCTTATGAGATCTTGTTCCTCCTCCATTTCGAGTTGCTTTATGGAAAGACCTATCCGCCGCTCTTTAGAATTAATATTAAGCACCTTGGCTGATACGATGTCTCCAGCGTGGAATTTACCCACGGGGGTACTGAGTTTTTCCCTGCTTATCTCCGAAACGTGAACCAATCCTTCGATCCCCTCCTCAAGCTCGACAAACACACCAAAATCCGTCACATTCGTTACAGTGCCTGTAATAGTGCCCCCTTCCTTATACCGTTCGGGAACTGTTTCCCAGGGGTCTTTTTGAAGCTGTTTAATGCCTAGGGAAAAGCGCTCATTTTCCTTGTCAATGTTTAGAACAATGGCCTGAACCGAGTCGCCTTTCTTGTAAAGTTCTGATGGGTGCTTGACGCGCTTGGTCCACGATATGTCGGAGATATGCACCAGGCCGTCAATCCCTTCATCAATCCCGATAAACAAACCAAAGTCGGTGATGTTCTTGATTTTCCCTTCAATCGTAGTACCGACTGGATACTTTTCGGCAATCACATCCCATGGGTTTGGCACCACTTGCTTCATGCCGAGAGAGATTCTCCTGCTCTGAGCAGAAATATTTAGAACAACAGCCTCGACTGTG
The DNA here is from genome assembly GCA_003647435.1 of Deltaproteobacteria bacterium. Classification (GTDB taxonomy): domain Bacteria; phylum Desulfobacterota; class Desulfobacteria; order Desulfobacterales. The sequence goes on from QMMV01000020.1 coordinate 2,305, forward strand.
TCACCAACAGAGACTATTTTGGAAGGATGCCGGATCTTTCTCGTCCATGACATCTCTGAAATGTGAATCAGGCCTTCGACCCCCTTCTCGAGTTCAACAAATGCCCCGTAGTCCGTCAGGCTCACAACTTTGCCCGTAACATGGGAGCCGATAGGATATTTTTCTTCGGCCGTTTCCCAGGGATCTGGTAACAATTGCTTCAACCCGAGCGATACGCGCTCCCGTTCCAGGTCAAGGTCCAACACTTTTACCGTGATACTATCTCCCACCGAAAACATCTCAGAAGGATGACGAATCCGCCCCCACGACATATCCGTGATATGCAGCAGGCCATCGATACCCCCCAAATCGACAAAGACTCCGTATTCGGTAATGTTTTTCACTACGCCATCCATTATCTTGCCTTTGTGGATGGTAGCAAGAGTCTTTGCCCGCTCCAACTCCCGTGCATTTTCCAGTAATACCCGCCTGGACAATACAACGTTGCTCCGCTTTCTACTGTATTTTAAGATCTTAAACTCAAATGTCCTGCCCACCATTTCATCAAGATCGGGCACTGGTCTAAGGTCAACCTGAGAGCCCGGCAAAAAGGCAGGTACCCCGATATCGACTGTAAGCCCGCCCTTGACACGGCCGGTGATAACTCCTGTAATTGGTTTGTCTTCTTCGTAAGCTTTTTGGATATCCTCCCAGACTTTTATTCTGGAGGCCTTCTCCTTGGAAAGCATCACAGCTCCATCTTGAAGCCCGGTGCTGTCTTCAGGCTCCCAGCGTTCCACCATAACGGAAATTGTGTCACCAACCGCGGCATTGATAGTTCCATCTGATGCCCGAAATTCCTCGATAGGAACTCGCCCTTCCGATTTGTATCCAATGTCGACTAAAACAAATTCTTTATCAATCTGAATGATCTTGCCTTCAACAACTTCCCCCTCACGGAAGCGTTTGATGCTTTCCTCATACATCTTTTCCATGGCGCCCTCGCCGGCATCCGCAACTTTGGCGTCGGCCACGTCCGCATCGTCCTCAAACACTGGTGAAGCCTGAGGCTTTTCCTGCGCACCTTCGTTGTCAATTGCATCGGTAGCGTGATATTCGGTTGGTTTACTGCTTTCGGTTAGGCCTTCTTGTCCCATGTTGGCTTCCCCGAGTTCTTGTAGTCCGGTTTCGGTGTTTTTGTCCGACAATTCCATCAAACGCTTGCCCCCTTTATTCTTTTCGAGATGCCCATTGCCCATGTTGTTCCATAGGATAACGCTACATAGCAAGTGTTTACTCAAAACACAAGCCTTATTTCACGATCCCGGCTATATAGCGGTGCATAAGATCAACTACCTCTTCGATTTCCATTAAAGTGGAATCGATTCTGATCGCATCACGGGCCGGCTTTAATGGCGCCAGTGAACGGCTTGAGTCGCGCTCATCCCTCTCTGTCACGGCTTTGGCAACTTCATCCAGCCTGATATGCGTTCTCCCCATGCGGGCGGCCAATTCCTTGTATCGCCTCAAGACACGTGTGTCGTGATCAGCATCCAGATAAAACTTCATATCAGCATTGGGGAATACAACGGTTCCGATATCACGTCCTTCAACAACGACAGCCCCGTCTTTAGCCATCTTTTTCTGCACTTTCAGGAGAAACTGACGTACACACCGGCGTGCAGAAATATCAGAGGCGAGCATACTAATCTCAGGAGTCCGAATCTGTTCGGTGATGTCAATCCCATTCATGTACAATCTTTGGCCGTTCGGGCTTTCCCTGAACTCAAAGGTTAGTTTGCTGCAAATATCCGCCAGCTTGCTATCATCGTCTGCTGCCCACTTTTTGCGGGAGGCAGCAAGCGCTACGCCTCTATATAAAGCCCCTGTGTCGATATAACGATACCCCAAACGCTGCGCCAGCAAACGGCTTACCGTGGTTTTGCCCGCCCCCGAAGGGCCGTCTACCGTTATCAAAAGACGTTTCAACTATAGCACCTCTTTGAGAGCTTCGATAAAACGCCGATTTTCTTCAGGCAAGCCGGCGTTGACCCGAATATAGGTCGAATAACCGTATGCGCTCATGGGACGTACGATCACGCCCTTGCGAAGCATGTTCTCAAACACGACGCTTGCATCTTGCTTTACATCTATTAAGAAAAAATTGGCCTGGGACGGAAAATACGAAAGCCCCATTTTATCTATCTCGGCATATAAGAAGTCGAGCCCCCCATGAACCGTCCGAATCGTCCGTTTGAAAAACTCATCGTCGTCAAGTGCTGCAAGTGCCCCAACCTGTGCCAGGACATTGGTATTAAAAGGTTGCCTGACCCTGTCGATTAGGTCTACCAGCTCTTCCCTCATCACACCATACCCTATGCGGAGGCCGGCAAGGCCGTATGCCTTTGAAAAGGTTCGCAGGGTCACCACGATTTTGTCACTGTTCACATAACGCAACCCTACCGGACAGGTTCTATCTCGCACAAATTCAATATAGGCTTCATCCACCACAACGATTATTTGGCGGGGAATCTTGTCCAGAAACTCTTCAAATGCCTCAGACGAAACTATTGTTCCGGTTGGATTGTTGGGATTGTTTACAAAGATCATGCGCGTCTTCACTGAAATATGCTCTGCCATACTTTTTAGATCAACAACCATGTTCTTCAAAGGCACCTTAACAGGCCTTCCCCCGGCAGCCTGTATGATGATTTCGTACATCAAGAATGAAGGCGCAGGCATAATTACTTCATCATCCTTCCGGAGAAAAGTCCGAACCAGAAGTTCGATGATCTCATTAGACCCGTTTCCAAAAACGATCTGCTTACTTTGAATCCCGAGCATTTCTGCCAAGCGTTTTTTCAGACGATGACAACTCCCGTCCGGATAGCGGTGTATATCCTTTAACGCCCTCCTGATCGCTTCAATGGCTTTCGGTGATGGGCCGAGGGGATTTTCGTTGGAGGCCAATTTCACCGAATTACTGAGGCCGTACGTGCGTTCCAATTCTTCAATTGTTTTGCCCGGCACATAAGGCTTCAATCGAAGGATATAGTCAGGTACTTCCATAGTAGCTCTTATCCTTTCTCAGACATTAAGTCGTTTGACCATTTTTCTGGTAGCACAATTTCTCTGGTTGAAAAAGGTTTTTCGTCCATCATTGTTGCAAGATCGACGATATGGTAATAAAAAGAAGCGATCACTTTAGCCCCTTTGAAAAATACACATATTGCAGTGTCCAGACTATGATTGGAGTTTAAGGTGTCGTAACAGTTTAGCTTTTTTAAAAAACAAACATACGCAATAATATTTTCAAAAACCTTGTATGATTAAAACAAAAATAAAACAGGAAAAGAAAAGGGGGTATGGGGGGACACCCCCACACCGAAAAATCGGTTTATCACAGAGCTTTCTTTTATTCGGTAAAACCATTGAGCTAAATTGCTACCAGTTTTCTATGTTCACTTTTCTGGCACCTGGCACCTGAAACCTGATACTTTTTCCCAGGGTCTAAGGCCGCCGTGGAAGAAACCACCGTACGGAGATAAATTTGTGAGGCTCCCGTTTGGCTTCATTACCGGGAACCCTGCTATTCCGGGTACTCTGTTTTCTCGCTGACGATGATCGCCGCCAGAACAGAAAAAAAGAGTCCGTGAACGGGCACAAAAGGCTTTTGTGAGGGATATTGCGCAGATATTTCTATGACTGAGGACAGAATCCGAAAAAGTGAAAAGGATCAGCCGCGATGGAAGCGCATGATGTTTAAAGGCCATAAGGTTTGGCTTCAACTTGATGCCAGCGGGCAACCAGTTGTTGAGAACAATAAAGTTTTGATCAAATACCGGTTGGACCATGAGTATCAATACTGGGTACCCGCAAAAGCCGTCGAGCCAATAAACCCCAAGCACCTGAAAAAGAAGAATACCGGGAAAAAGCCGGGCCATCCTGAAGGCCCCCTTAAGCGGGGAGTTCCCTTCCAGGAGTTACTAACTGCAGGACCAGCAAAGGAGGAATCGGTTCTTCCGGGAAGCATTGTGATTTACACTGACGGCGCATCTTCAGGCAATCCCGGTCCTGCCGGCATAGGCATTGTCATGCGATATGGCAAACATACAAAGGAAATTTCACGCCATATCGGCATCGCAACCAACAATATAGCCGAACTAATGGCGATTAAAGTCGCATTAGAAGCCGTTCGTACAACCGACATCCCGGTTCGACTATATACTGACAGCCGATATTGTTACGGCCTGCTGATCCTTGGATGGAAGCCCAGGCGAAACGAGGCTCTGGTGGCAGCAATCAAGAAATTAATGAAGAGATTTCAGGACCTAAAAATCATCAAGGTTGAAGGACATGTCGGAATAGCCGCAAACGAACAGGCAGACCGCCTGGCACGGGCGGCAGCACGTAAAAAGCCCCGGAGCAATGCTGCGGGGCTCTAAGTATCAATATGTATGAGGACTTCACGGAAAAGAGCCAAGCCTACTTCTTTTCCTTCTTTTCCTTCTTTTCCTCTTCCTTCTCTGCTTTCTTCTCTTGTTCTTTTTTCTTTTGTTCTTTCTCTTCCTTTTCAGCTTTCAGCCGCTCAACCTCTTTCCTCAGCTCTTCTGCCTCTTTTTTATACTTCTCAGCTTCTTCCTTTCCAGCAGTGGAAACCCCAAATTCCTCCTCTTTGCCCTTCCACTTGTCTTTCAGCTCATCAACTCCTAAATAAATTGCCAATGCACCGCCTGAAAGTAGTGCAAACGGTATGGCCCCTGCAAGTAACTGCAAGAAAGGCTTCCACCACAATATCAAGCCCAAAATTCCAAGAACCGCTGCAGCCACACCTCCAATCAATGTCTTCATATGACGTCTCCTCCTTTTTAGACAAGTTATTAGAACAGGTTATTAGAAAGGATGCAAATCAGGTTAAGGTCTCAGTGTTGTCAGCTAACACAAGCGGAAAACCAAATCAAGTGCAAAATGCTAATCGACCCTTTTTTTTCGTTTAAACAGAGGGATCACCTTGCCGCTGCCGCTTGCATCTTTTTCCCTTGAGCCGCCGCCAGGCTGTGTGGATTTCTCTTCTGACGCAACTGGTCCCTTGATTTTTTCTATCCTGATTTTGTGCCCGCCCATTGTAAAGCTTTCTCCATTGATGTACTCTTCCCGAAGTATCCACACAGTTTCAATGACAGGCAACTGCAAAACAAGAAGCCTCACTTGATACCAATCTGGTTTGTGGTTTGCTGAGATATCCTCGATGCGGGCAAAAAAAGCAGGCTGATCTTCCCGATATACTAATACAAGATCGCCAATACTTGCCATTATGGTTCACCTGTGAGATACTGGTTTCAAATTTGACATCAAGCAAATCTATGCTATTTCTCTTATCATCACAAAAGCACTACAAGCAAGAACTTTTAACCGTACTGGTAACACTATGGATTCTTTTGAAAGCAATAGAGGTAAAATAGGAACCTGGATCGATAGATTTCTTCATGGCCATCATGATTATTATGCCTGCGAACTCCCACAGAGGTGGGGCTTCTTTTCCTCCTGGATATTAAAGACCCTTTTTTCCCGTGTCTCGATCAATCCGGTTCAGGCTGCACGATTGAAAATCCTCCGGGAAAAAGGGATTATCGTTTATGCTTCGAAATACAAGAGTAAATTTGAATACCTGTTTTATCATACCAGATACAAAAACGAAGGTCTCCCCTTTCCAAGAATAGCTTTCGAATACAGGGTGTTGCTATGGCAAAACATCTTAACCCTGATCCGGATTGCCGTAAGCCACCTTGATCATTACCGCCGCTATAAGACCTTGCCCAGCCCTTATACATCAGGCTTTTTCAAGCATGCGCTGGAAGAGGGAAATGCCGCATTTTTGTCTTTAGTTGACCGCAAAGCCTTTTATGACCGCCTCGTAAAATCGAAATACGACCCATTACAATATCTGATCGAGGTTCAGCGCAAGACAGATCGTCCAATTTACATCGTTCCCCAGTGGCTCCTTTTCAGCAAGAGACCTCGGGAGGCTACCCCTGGCCTTCTTGATATTTTTTTCGGAAGTCTCGAAAATCCTGGACCTGTCCGCCAATGGGCGCACATCATCCGCTTTCCGGAAAAGCCATTTGTTGAAATCTCTGATCCATTTGACTTGAGCAGATTTATTCAGGAGCCGGACAATCAAAAACGAGATTCAGCCCAACTGTCGTTTTTGCTCAGGCAGCGGCTTCTGGATCAGATGAACCGTCATCGCCAGAGCATTACCGGGCCGGTTCTGAAGTCAAGAGAGGAACTAAAAGAGCTCATCATCAGAAACGAGCGTTTTCAGAATTTCATCAAATCTTACGCCCATTCCCGCAACAAGGACATAGCCGAACTCAATAAGAAAGCAGATGCCTATTTGAATGAAATAGCAGCCGACTACAGTCCCACGGTTGTTCACACCTTGTGCAAGATCTTCAGCTGGGTATGGAAAACCATGTTCGAGGGGATCACCTTAGATATGGAAGGGTTAAACCGGGTCAAAAGTGCTGCAACAAAGGCGCCACTTGTGTTTGTTCCGTGCCATAAAAGCCATTTTGACTACCTTATCCTTTCGTATCTACTCTTTAACCACAACATGCCCTGTCCTCATGTGGCTGCAGGACGTAATCTCGCTTTCTGGCCTATTGGAACCCTTTTTAGAAAAAGCGGTGCATTTTTCATAAAACGGACGTTTCATGGTGCAAAACTGTATGCCAAGGTCTTCTCGGAATACATTCACATGTTGATCGGACAGGGTTTCAACATTGAATTTTTCATAGAGGGAGGCCGAAGCCGCACAGGGAAAATGGTACTGCCAAAGACAGGATTACTCACTATACTCATGGATGCTTATAAGAACGGCGTTTGTCAGGATTTGATGTTTATACCCGTCTATATCGGATATGACCAGCTTCTTGAAGAGGCTGCCATTTTGAAAGAGTTGGAAGGTCAACCCAAAAAACGTGAAAGCTTTGCTCAGTTGATTCATGCCCGAAAGTTTTTAAAAAAGAGACATGGTCGGGTATATGTTCAATTTGCCGAGCCGATTTCACTAAAGGCACTATCATCCAAATCAGGTCACCCTTTACAGGAAATGGAACAGGCTCAATATCAGGCATTCGGTCGCAACCTCGCCTTTCGAATTATTAACGCCATAAATAGCGTATCAGTGGTCACGCCACAGGCACTTACGGCCTGTGCCATCCTTAATTACCCAAGGCATACTTTCACACAAATGGACCTTATGCCTTATCTTGAAACATATTTAAATTACCTGTCTCATCGAAAAGTGCATTTGTCGGAAAGTCTTTACGATCCTCGGAATGCCGTGAAAAATGTTTTAACTTTTTATGAGCACCGCAAATTTATCCAAAAACAGAAGGTCGTCGGAGTTAGCGATGCTCCTGCGGAAGAACAGAGATTTGGGGTTGTCGAAAACAAACGCCTCAACCTTGAATACTATAAAAACAACTGCTTGCATTTCTTTGCGCCGGCTGCTTATACGGCACTTGCAATACTGTCGTATGATTCATTTCAGTTCTCCGCATCTTCCCTCCACTCGGACTATAGTTTCTTGCAGGATTTCTTTAAGTACGAGGTAGCCTTTGATGCGGATAGAACTCCCGAATATATGGTCAGAAAAACCCTTAAGGCCTTTATCGATGACGCTATACTCATACCCCATCAAACGCTCCCGGATACCTACCATATTACGTCGGCAGGATTTCGAAAACTGCTGTTTTTCGCGAGCTTTCTGAAGACCTATTTCGAATCGTACTGGGTGGTCCTCAATGTCCTGAAAAGATACAGCCGTCGGCAGTTGGTGAAGAAACAATGCATGAAAAGAATTCGGGCATTGGGCAATACGATGTATAAACAAAGAGAAATTGAAAGAAGAGAGGCCCTTTCTACTGTCAATTATGAGAATGGCCTGACATTTTTCAATTTTAAAGGAATCCGTGGGAAGGAAGATAAAGAGGAGATTGAATTTTACAGCCGCGTGATTCAAAAATACATGAGCTGTTTCATGGCAGAAAAATAGCCGACAGTGAAGCGGCTGAGAGGGATTCCCCCCGGCTGGCCCGATGCTGCTTTTGAAGGCTATGCTCCTGGCAGCAGGTCTTGGCATGCGCCTGCTACCCGTGACCAAAAAACTGAAACCTCTCTTTCCAAATCCAGGCGGGTTTTACCCGAGGCTCGCCGGGGCAGCGTTGAGCAATGTGGATGCCCAGGACTGGCCGGGATTATTAAAAGCATTTGAGTCATTCCTCCACTACCTTCCAGCAGCGCACCATGTGCCCATTACCAGCATTATAAAAGCCGATTTCCTGTCTCCGACATTGTTCTTCTACAATAGGACACCGGCCCTGAAATTTGCACCCCGGTGGCAGGTTCAAATGGCTTGGGACGTCACCTGAAACGGCTTTCAAATCGCCTCTCAGGTGCGGTTCAGGCACGGGTATTGCTGCAAGCAACGCCCGGGTATAAGGATGAAGTGGATGCTCAAAAAGCTCGTCTACAGGAGCATATTCCATGATCTGCCCTAAATACATGACTGCAACCCAGTCACTAATATAGCTTACAACATTCAGGTCGTGGGCAATAAAAAGATAGCTAAGCCCGAGCTGAGCTTGTAATTCTTTTAAAAGATTAATAATCTGCGCCTGGATCGACACATCAAGCGCAGATACCGGTTCATCACACACGATCAATGACGGCTCCACACTCAGTGCCCGGGCTATCCCGATGCGCTGACGCTGGCCACCGCTGAATTCATGGGGATAACGATCAGCCATGCCTGCGGCGATACCAACCATCTCGAGCAACTTTCCAGAACGTTTCTTGCGCTCATCACGGCCTCTCATGCCTGTAGCCCTCAGACCTTCTTCAATAGATGCCCCTATTGTCATGCGAGGATTCAGGGAGCCGAACGGGTCTTGAAATACGATCTGCATTTTCTTTCGGAAGGGCTTCATCTCATTGCGGGAAAAACTACTTATATCTTTTCCCTGATAGATGATCTTGCCCTCATCCGGTTCAAGAAGCTTGAGGATCAGCTTGCCAACAGTCGATTTTCCGCACCCGCTTTCACCAACCAGCCCCAGGGTCTTCCCCCGTTCGATGTCAAAATCCACCCCGTCAACGGCCTTGATCCAGCCAACAACCCGCTGCAAAAAACCCCTGCGGACAGGAAAGTATTTCTTGAGACCTCTCACCCTGAGCAGAACGCCGTTTGGCGAATCAGTTCTTCCGGTCTGGATGGTCATATCGCAAGTTGCTCAATATCTTCGTGCTTTGTTTTCCCGAAGCCCGCACAGTTTTTTTGGGGCCAATCCGAATTTCCCAAAAGAGTGTGGCACCAGAAATTACTAACTTCCGTCAATTAGGACTGATGGTCTTGCAAAAACTCGAAATTATCCCAAGCCCTTTTCTTTCCTGAAAAATGTGCAATGTTCAAACACCCAGATCATCGAGTGGGCTTGGTGCAGCTTGTCCGCCCTGTTGTAGCACGTGCGTATAAATCATAGTTGTGGCCACATCCTTGTGGCCCAACAATGCCTGTATAGTCCTGATATCGGTACCGCGCTGAAGAAGATGTGTGGCAAAACTATGGCGAAATGTATGTGCGCTTATTCGCTTCGTCATTCCTGCCTTACGTACAGCCGCCTTGATTGCCTTGTTGATGACACTGGGATCGACATGGTGCCGCCGTACTTTTTCGTTGCGCGGATCAACGGCAAGATTACGAGCGGGAAACACATACTGCCAATTCCATTCCTTTGCGGCATTTGGATATTTCCTTGCGAGAGCATTTGGCATATAAACCTCCCCATATCCCTGATCCAGATCCCGGTTATGGATCACCCGTACTTTTGCAAGATGATTCTGAAGTAACGGAATTACTGAGGTTGGGAAAGTCGTGATCCGATCTTTTGCGCCTTTGCCTGAGCGAACAGTGATCTGCTTGAAATTATAATCTATGTCTTGCACACGAAGGCGGACAGCCTCCATGATGCGCAGCCCGCTGCCGTATAATAACTTAACAACCAGTTGCGGGACACCTCCCATGAGAGCAATGATCTGCGCTACCTCTTCCCTGGTCATAACCACGGGGATATTGATCTTCCTGGATGCCCGAACAGCATTAATTTCCTGGTCAAGCGGTTGCTTCAGAACATGTTTGTACAGGAAAACCAACGCATTCATCGCCTGATTCTGCGTGGATGGAGCCACGGCTTTATCCACTGCCAGGTGTGTCAGGAAAGCCTCGATCTTAGCTTCACCATCTATTAAATCCTGCCGACTGCCATACTGTGGTGCCGTATATACCGTTTAATCCAGTCACACAGCCCGCACTTCATCAAGCAGTTTCCTGTTTTTAGATGGGTTTTTCGGCGTTGACATATGGTATTGCCTCCTGTTAAAAATAATAACAAAACTGAAGATAATGGGGCAAGGCAAATATGCCCGAAAATGTATTCAATATCATTATATCAAGGCAAATTTGCCTGTCAATCAATGGTTCGGTGTATATAGACGATAAATGAAAAAAATTTGTTATATCATTGCTGGTCCCAATGGAGCAGGAAAGACAACTTTTGCGAAGGAATTTCTGCCTTTTGAGGCCCAGTGTATAAATTTTGTAAATGCTGA
>QMMV01000021.1 GCA_003647435.1 Deltaproteobacteria bacterium
TCCACCCTACTGTTTTTTCTCAACGCTCAGTAATGCTCTCAGACAGTGAGCCAGTCTCCAATCGGATGGCCTATCCGCAATAATATTTTCAAAAATCTAAACTGATACGTTTTCCCTATCTCTTGTTGACACAAAGGGAATATGTAGGTATTAATAACCGCGTATATTCTTCACCTATATTAAACCACTAAGGAGTTCTTCTATGTTTGGCATGGGAATGCCGGAAATTCTCGTGATTCTCGCCATCGCACTGATTGTTCTTGGCCCGAAAAAGCTTCCTGAAATAGCCAGGTCTCTCGGTCGAGGCATCGCCGAATTCAAAAAAGCGACACAGGAATTCAAGGAGAATCTTGAAGTAGATAACGAGCTAAAAGAGGTTAAAGATACAATCCACGAAATCAAGGGAGACATTGAGCAAACCGTGCAGGAACCGATAGCTGAAGGTACGGATGTGCATGATAGGGATGCTGTGTCCGAGGAGGATCTTGAAGATAGCTTTGACGGGGACATGATGGAAACTCCAAAAGAGCGTATCGGCGAGAAATCCCCTCGTCAGGCAGATGCAAAGGAGTCTTCCAGTAATGCCTGAAGAGGAAAAACTCCCCTTCACAGCTCACCTGGAGGAGCTTCGCAAAAGACTGATTATTTGTTTTTCCGCCATTGGTGTTGGTTTTGTTGTCTGCTACGTGTTTTCAAAGAAGCTCTTTGAATTGCTTATGCTGCCGCTGCTGAAAGCGATGCCTCCTGAGGAGAAGCTGATTTATACAGGCCTGCCCGAAGCATTTTTTACCTATCTGAAAGTTGCATTCTTTGCCGGCATTCTTCTCGCGATTCCCGTCATTATGTACCAGTTGTGGATGTTTATTGCCCCTGGTCTATATGACAAGGAAAAGCGTTTAGCCTTGCCTGTGGTCTTCCTGTCATCCCTCTTTTTTGTGGGTGGGGCATTGTTTGGGTACTTTGTTGTTTTTCCTTTCGGATTCAAGTTCTTTATGGGGTTTTCCTCTGAGTACATCAGGCCGCTGCCATCCATGAAAGAATACCTGAGTTTTTCTGTGAAGCTCCTGTTTGCTTTTGGTGTTGTTTTTGAACTGCCTCTTTTTGTGACCTTTCTGGCAAAGCTCGGCATTGTGAATGTCTCGTTTCTCAGGGCAAAGCGTAAATATGCTATCCTGCTTTTCTTCGTGTTTGCGGCCATCCTGACCCCGCCGGATGTTATTACACAGGTGATGATGGCAGGACCTTTGATCTTGCTTTACGAGATAAGTATTTTTGGCGCAAAGATATTCGGGAAAAAGGAGCCGCAGGTAAGTACAAAGGAAACTAAGGAAACTTCCGGGTAAGCGCTTTCTTCTTGACAGTTTCTTAAAATTTTAGTAAACGCAAACTGGGTCCGTTCGAACAGTTTCTTAATTATGTTGATAAATTCGCGGAAAGGGGGTGAAAGCAGATTATGAAGAAACAATCATTATCAGTACTTGTGACTATGGTCTTGGGGCTGGTATTTCTTTTCGCACTTGCATATGCAGCCCAGCAGGCGCCTGACACGATTACCATGAATTCAAAGGTTTACCCCAAACACAAAAAATCTCTCGTCACCTTTACCCACAAAAAGCACAACGTGGACTACAAGATCGGCTGCACCGAGTGCCACCATAACTATGTAGGCGGAAAAAACGTCTGGAAAAAGGGAGATGAGGTCAAGAAATGTGACGCCTGCCACAGCGAGGCCAAAAAACCTAAAGGCGTGAAGTTAAGCAAAAAGGAAAAAATCAAAAAGTATCATTATTCAGCTATTCATGAAAACTGTAAAAGCTGCCACAGGAAACTAAAAAAGCAGGGTAAACCCACCGGCCCGACGGCGTGTAAGGGCTGTCATCCGAAGAAAAAATAAAGCACGAGAATTAAAACCAAAAATAGGGTAAGATCGTTTTTAGGGTCTTGCCCTATTTTTTTGCGCTTTTCAGCTCTTATCGTCTCATTGAGGGAATGAGAGGAGAATCCTGCCTGTTCGACCTTCCTGCTGATGCCTTTTGGTATAGAAGACTCGCCTCTACCATTGCCTTAGCCCAGGCAGGAGTACCCAGGGCATGTACGTGTGAATATGTGGCCAGTGTGTTTTTGTAACAGAGACCGTCGCGTTTGCCATTAAAGCCTGATCCGCGGATCATCCGAAAGCACAGGTCTTCCGGCTTACCCTGCCAGTTTAAGACTTTTGAATAATGGAACTCATGGCCTCGAATAATGGTACCGGGCGCATAATAAGGATTTTTTCTTTCAACTTCTAAAATCGTATAACCGTGCCCCTCCGGTCTCTTTGAAAGCCCAAAAACTGCAGGGAACACGCCTACCATCGGGTAAGTCGCACCGTTAACAATCAGACTTTCACCCATATACATCAGCCCCCCGCATTCAGCGTATATGGGTAGGCCGGTTTGTGCCAGGGAACGAATATTGTTGCGAAATTTCTTATTTTTCGCCAGAATCCTCGCATGGGTTTCAGGAAAGCCGCCCCCTATGTACAATCCGTCGATATTTTGAATACCTGAACCCTCAAGGGCACTCAGCATAACTACCTCAGCCCCTGCCGCTTCGAGCGCTTCTATGTTTTCCGGGTAGTAAAACTGAAATGCTGCATCCCTGATTACGGCAATGCGGGGTAGCGGCGTATTGTTTTTCAAAGTGACATCTTCCTCTTTCTCTACCCGCTCGTGCCTCACACTGGCCGGCCGGCCTAATCCCCTCCCGGCGGGGAAGTGGGAATAGCCTCGTGAAATAACATTATTTTGCCCTTCCCATTGAGGGCGGGGTGTCAGAGTGAGTGGCGAATCTGTCAGAGCAGGAGCCTCTTTTATCATAGAAAGGAGCCTATCAAGATCAAGATACCGCTCAGCCATGTCGGCGGCTTTTTGAATCGATTCTTCCGCCCACTTATGTTCTGGCGTAGGAACCAGGCCCATGTGCCTTTCGGGAAAAGAATTTCCGCCCATCTTTGGTATGGCTCCGAGAACAGGTATATGGCAGTGATGTTCTATGGTAGTTCTGAGGATCGACTCATGACGGGGGCCTGCGACTCGATTCAGGATAACGGCGCAAATATTGACTGCCGGGTCGAAGTGGACACACCCTAATATCATAGCGGCAACCGTACGTGTTGTTTTAGTGCAGTCTATGACAAGGACCACGGGGGCATTGAGGAGTTTGGCAAGTTCCGAAGTGCTGGTATCACCTGTCAAGTTGATGCCATCATAAAGACCGCGGTTTCCCTCTATGACGGCGACATCACTTGCCAGGGCGTGGTTTGCAAACGAAAGGAGAATCTCGTCGGGTGGGATTAAGAAGGTATCCAGATTATGACACGGGTGGCCGGCCGCCAGAGCCAACCACCCCGCGTCAATAAAATCCGGTCCCTTTTTGAATGGTGCAACAACCATCCCGCGTTTTCGGCAGGATGCTATTACTCCAAGGGAAATTATCGTCTTCCCCGAACCGCCAGACATACCAGAAATAACAATTCGGGGAAAAGCCATACTTTTCGGTTTATCGTCTCTTTAAATATGCCTGTTTTAACAGCGAACTACCTGGTTTGAAAAAGACCAGAGCCTACTCCTCGTGCTCGGCACCAGCCTGCTTGCCGACACCTTTAAGGCCGTACAGAGTAGTACTCCCGCTGGACCAGTACTCAAGCATGCCTTCCTGGACCATCTTGTTAACCAGATTCTTCACTGTTCTGCTCTTTTCATCTGGCAACATTTTGTAAAAGTCCTTCAGGTAAAACTTGGACTTGCCTTTCTTTTTTTCCAGTGTTTCGACGATGAGTTTCTTGGCTGCTTCTTCATCCATTTTTTTACCTCTTTTCGTTTTAGGTAAACTTAAACTGCGTTGTTTGACGCCAGGTATAATAAGCAGGATCACGGAAATCATCTATGAGATGATGGGTAAACTCAAGGCCGGTCTTCTCAAAGAATTTCTCCCAACCGATCCTCTCAGCCCAGTCACCGAAGCGCTCGTATTTCCTGGCATCAGCCGCGTATGTATCTACCATCTTTTTGATTGTCTCTGTCATGGTCGGCCAGCGCGGCGTCTCGTTTGGAATAAACGCAACTACCACCTTCGAGAACTTGGGAGCAGTTATCCTGTTCGATATCTTACCACCTGCCAGGAGCACGATGCCGTCACCTTCCGTATCAGCCAAAGGCATGGATGGACACATCGTGTAGCAATTGCCGCAGAACATGCAGCGTTCTTCGTTGACAGCCACGCTCTTTACGGTGGTGCCATCCTCAAGTTCCACCTTTGCAGGCTTGATAGCCCCTGTAGGACAGGCGGCAATGGCGAGAGGAATCTCGCAAAGTTTGTCGATGTATTCATGGTCGATCATGGGCGGTTTGCGGTGATAACCCAAGATTGCGATATCCGAACAGTGCACAGCTCCGCACATGTTCAGGCAGCAAGCCATTGATATCCTGAGCTTGGCAGGAAGTTTCATGTTGGTAAAATCATCAAACAGGACGTCAAGTGTAGCCTTTACCGTCCCTGATGCATCAGTCGCCGGGGTATGGCAATGGATCCAGCCCTGGGTGTGCACGATGTTGGTGATCCCCGCACCGGTGCCCCCTATGGGGAACTTGTAACACCCGCCAGGCTGCTTCCGGCTCAGAAGGTCTTCTTTCAGAGACATAGCCTTTTCTTTGCTGTCGACCATGAATTCGACATTATTTCTGGTTGTCCATCGCACATAGCCGTCGCAGTATTTATCTGCAATTGATATTATTTCACGAATGAGACTTACACTCATAAGGCGGCATCCGCCTGCCCTTATCGTATAAAGCTCATCTCCGCTTTCGGCAACCCGCTTGATGATTCCAGGCTCCAGGATCTCGTGATACAACCACTTGCCTTTATTTTTCTTGATAATTGGTGGATAGAATTCGCTCCCTTTTCTCGGTCCAATATCTGTAATCCTGTCTTTCAACGGGTTTTCGGGATCATATCCTGATGATATAAATGCCATAGTTTTCACCTCCTATCTTTGATGGTATTTTCTGAATTCTTTGATGTCTCTCTTAAATCCACCAGGAACTTCTTCCTCTTTCCAGAATATGTAAGGATTGGACCGGGGCTCCTGAATCATCTGCGGAATAGGCTTGAGACCTGTTACTTCCAGAAGCTTCTGGAAACCTTGCCTCTTCATCAACTCGCCGAGACGCTCACGGTTCAGTCCCTCTTCCATCCACCAATCCCAGAGCTTTTCTATGAGTTCCTTGATTTCGTCGTAGGGTTCTTCTACCTTCATAAAGGGTACTATTAAAGTAGACATCTGGGCTCCGTGCAGGATCGGGGCCTTTGCGCCGGCCAGGAGGCATACGCCTCTGTCATTTCCTATCCTCAAAGCTCTTGGCATAACATTTATGCAGTGCATGCAGCGCGTGCACTCGGGATTGTTGATTTCAAGCTTCTCGCCGTCCCATCGCATACACTTCGTCGGGCAAAGATCGATCACTTCTTTCTGGATGTCAAATTTCCCCCAGTCGCGACCGGCATGGGCACCGGCATTTGGCACCAGCTCCCCGCCAACATACGCCTTAACCGCTTCCTGGTCGATGCGGATATCATCGCGCCAGATCCCGATAAAAGACAGGTCAGCTCGTGCGATAGAGGCGACACAGCAATTTGGACAGCCATCAAACTTGAACTTGAATTTGTACGGGAAAGCAGGCCTGTGGAGTTCGTCCTGGTATTCCATGGTCAGGTCGTAACAAAGGGCCTGGGTGTCGTAACAGGCGAATTCACACATGGACTCACCCATACAGTCAGACGGGGTCCTCAAGTTTGATCCCGAACCGCCGAGGTCCTGATCAAGGTTATGAGTCATCTCATAGAATATCTCTTCTAACTGCTCCGTTGTAGTGCCCAGAAAGATGATGTCACCTGTAGAGCCATGCATGTTCGTAAGGCCGCTGCCGCGCCTTTCCCAGAGGTCACAAAGCTTTTCCAAGTATTCGGTAGTGTAAAAGTGCCCCGCGGGTTGGTTTACACGAAGGGTGTGAAAATGTGCCACGCCTGGAAACATCTCTGGTTGGTCGCAGTATCGGCCGATAACGCCGCCGCCATATCCAAAAACGCCGACGATACCGCCATGTTTCCAGTGCGTCCGCTTGTGAACATACGAGAGTTCGAGAACTCCCAAGAGGTCTTCGCAGCAGTCCACCGGTATCTGATACTCAATGTTCTTTTCATTCTTTTTTCTGGATTCGGCCTCTTGCTTGATGTCAGTCACAAAGCTCGGCCACGGTCCTGTCTCCAGTTGATCGAGCAAAGGAGTTTTGTGCTTGAATTCCATTATTGTACCTCCCTTCTTTTGGGATTTTAAACATTAATTCTGAACCACGGTTCCCTCAACGGAATATCTCTTCTCACCTCCTCTCAGGTTGAATTTTGGAAGTCGTTTAAGCAGAAACGTTTAAGTAGAAAATAGTCACGGAAAAGGAAAGTTATGTTATTTTGAGAAAAAGCAGGACGTGTACAACCCTGCAGAAACCCTATATAGACTTGAGAACCGATATTGTCAACAAAAAAACCAGAAATTTTCTGTTTGCGAGTTCGCGTGTGGTAACGAAAAAATCACAGCCTATTCATTCAAGCCTTGAAAGGCTATGTGAACCTTCGATATGTGCCTATCGAGATGCCGCCTGATAATGGGCATGTCGGGGGCAGCCTGGTTACACGCATCTACAATAGCGCGGAACATGAGCGATAGTTCCTCTTTGTCGAGCAGCCTGCAATCCTGGAGAAAGGAATCAACAAAGCCTGGCTCAACAGCTCCTTTGCGTTGTTTCTCCCTGAGCCCTTCAATGAAGCCTTCCAGCGTTGCGTCCACGCAATCATCATCCGCCCACGCCACGGTGCCGATACCGTCGAGCCGGTCAATACGCATCCTCAGAGACAGGTTCAAAAAGAAGAAAAGAAGGGCGTCACGGCGCGAAATTCCCGAGGAATGGCCCAGCATAGAAGCATATTGCCTCGCAGCTACCAGTCTCACATCTATCGAATTGTTTTCTTTTTTTACCACAAAGTCCCCCGCTGCATGGTGCCAGGGAAAGATCTGGTCAAATGTATTGATATCATAATAGCCGGTCAGGATTTCGGCGGCCTGGCTGTATAATTGCCATGCCTCGGGGCGAGAAAGATAATAAGGACCTTTATCGGTGTCCCAAACTATAAGTTTCTGACAACTCTTTTGCCTCCCCAGGGAGAGGTGAAATTCATGATACCCTTGAAACCAGTCTGCCAGAAACATAAGCATGGAATCTCGTGCCTTTCCATGATGCCTCGATTCATAGAATGATTCTGCTTCAAAGTAGGTCTTGGGCAAGAAAGAAAGTTGATATTTCTTGTTTAGATATTGCAAGGTTCGAAATTCCCTTGCCAGCCCGGCTTTCCCTCTCGCGGTCAGTGCCACATTCATAGTAAATGATGCGCGAGTGTCGCCGATTACTGCTTCGATCCTTGCTGGATGGTAGTCGCTGCCATCTTTCTCTGCATAGATCAGGATTTTATGAATGTCGGAAACAGAGACATCCTTTGCTAACTGTGTCATTGCAGCATCAAGTAACGGCCTGTATCCATGTTCGGAGATAACGTCCGTGATTCCCTGGAAATAGTCTTTGAAAGTAACTGGAGGTTGAGTTTGCTCGCCATCACCACGGGTCAGGCGCATTGAAGCCTGCAACATATCTTTGTCGAAATAGACAGGACCGCTTCTCGATGGGGCTAAATAACTAATCTCTGGTTGATGACTTTTGCTCAAAAGCAGCTCGGATGTGGGAATCAGCAAGTGAATTTTAGCGATAGGGTTCGAGTTGTTTTAGAAACTCCGGTTTTACGTCAAATCCGTACGCCAGGGCCTTATCACAATGTTCGACGGCCTTCTTGTAGGCTTTCTTCTCAAAGTATGCTAGGGCAAGATTGTTGTGGGCCACAGCAAATGTAGGTGCAAGTTCGAGTGCCTTTTTAGCAGCCGCAATGCAATCGTCTAATTGCCCACGCATGAAGTAGGCGCTGGCAAGCGTCGCGTAAGCCTGGACCATGTGTGGATTGAGCGATATTGCCCTTTGCAGAAAAGGAAGTGCCGCTTCTACGTCACCCTTTTGCAAATAAGCGAATCCAAGATTTGCATAACCAGGGGCAAATTTCGGTCGCATTTTAATCGCTTGCTGGTTGGCTGCTATACAAGCAGCCAAATTTCCTTTATGCAGGTAGATGCCACCAAGGTCTGCATACGCTTCGTCAAGTGTAGGGCTATGCTCAATAGCCGCTGCAAGTTCTTCTATCGCCTCGTCCCACTTCTGCTCTTTGATCAAACCTATGGCGAGGTTGTAATGGGTCGTCCCGCATGCGGGCATGTTGGATAGAATTTGTTTCTGTGTTTCGATGTATTGGGCGGTCTTTGGCGCTGTTGGCTGTGGTTTATTCATAACCTTGTCTATCTCCTCTCCGCTGTACCTGTTGACGGACTCAGGATTGTCTTATGCTTTGTTGGTTTGAGGCCATGTAAAACTCATCCTCGACTTCCGGCTAAGAGAGTTTCAGCCGTGCGCCTGCCGGCAGGAGCCCTATGTGGAGAGCTGACAGCGACTTTGCCAAAACTGGTTTTTCATATGGAAAGAAAACCCAATAGGCTCACGGTTCCCACGGATCTGAGGTTCAGAGTTGGGGTGAACCCTGAACCAGTGAACGGTCACCTAATTTCATGCCTCGGGATTTCTATAAGTTATTGAACTTCCATCGATTTTAGTCGAGCAGTTAAATAGTCAAGTTGTCGAGTCGTAACGTCCTTGAACCACTCGACTAATCAACTACTTGACCACTCGACCAATTGTGAGCGAAGCGAACTAAGTTCGCTAAACTGCCGTACGAAGACCCTTGCCGGCAAGAGGATTGTAAAGTTTAATAATTGCCTGCTTCATAACGTCCAGGCTGCGCGCATTAATTATAATATCAAACAAGGTCTTTTCCCCGTCTTCCGGAAGCACGCAGGCGTTTGAAGCATCAAAGGTCAATCCAGGAAAACCTTTAACCAGCTTCTTTTGCTCTTTCTTGTTAACTTCAACCTGAATTGCCTTTTTTCCCTCTATTTCTTTTATTTCTCCCGCTAACCCAGCCTCTTCAATCTTTTTGAGCTTTTCGTCATCCAGGAAAATATTGATGTAATAATCAGCCATCAGAACACCTCCTCTTCGCAATATATTGATTTAAACTGCTAAATGTATGACAGAAGCTGCCATAAAATGGCATTCCTCGCCGGAACCCGCATCACCACCTTCTAACTAACCCGAATGTAACACTTTAGCTCTTTTGAAAAACAGACATACGGAACGGACAGGGCATCTGCAATAATATCTTCAACAATCTAAACTAACACACCCGAATAGAAATTTTTCAGTCCGGGAACATATCACGAAAGTTATTTTCTGTCAAGGAACTTTGAGCAATGTTTCCGAATGCGGCGTCAATCAAGATGGTCAGGAAGCTTCTCCCTTCTTGCGGAACACTAAACAGGCCCAGTTGTGATCTATTTGCTGCCGGATCAATATGAAGCCATTCCTCAGGTATGCCCGTAGGGTTTCCGCCAGTGCAGACACTTTAAAACCGGAAAGTATTAAAATTGCTCCCCTCTTTGCTTTTTCTGCACATGTGCCTGAGATCGCCTTTAAGGTTGGAAACGCCATGTTGGCAACAATCAGAGAAAACGGGGTCTGGAGACTGTTAAGCGCAACATCCGAAATGGTAACCCGTGAACCAAGATTATTTAACCGGACGTTTTGGGTTGCCTCCCAGAGAGCGCATGGATCAAGGTCGAGTCCAACCACTCTTTCCACTCCCAGCATCGCCATGGCAATGGCGAGTATCCCTGTGCCGGTGCCGACATCAAGTCCGTAAGAGGCATCGTATTCCTCGGCATAATAATCACCACCCAATACGTAATCCAGTGCCCTCAGTGCCAGATACGTACTCGGATGCGACCCGTTGCCAAAAGCAGTGCCAGAAGCTATGCTGATTGTGACTTCTCCGCTCTGCGGTCGATATCGCTTCCCGGGGGGCTTGACCACAATCCTCTCAGAAATCCTGACGGGTCGGCGGAAGGATTTTTCAATAAAGCTTCTGCCATATAGATATGTGTAACTGAGTTTTCCTGAACTTACAAGTTCTCTGATCCCGAGTCTGACTGCTTTTCTGTCGATCCAATCAGCTCTTGCAAGCTTCTTTTCCACATCGGCTGGAGTCAGCTTTCTGTCGGCCTCAGCGATGGTGTTGTAGATCATATGTTTTAACTTCTCCACTGTGTAGCTACGCAACTCAGTTTGCCTTATAGGTGACCAGCTTCTATTTTCTGCCCTCTTTTTCCATCAAACGGCTGTACCAGCGACAAAATTCGTACATGCCTTTATATCGATCATCGTAGTTACTGATGAGGCCAACGCACATTTCCCAAACGCCCTGACGAAAAGCATTGCTGTCATCCAGCATCTGGCGCCCTGCAAGAAATTCTCTGGTTAGTTCGATTGCCGTGCGCTTGGATTTGTTCATTCGCAAGTCGATCGGATCCTTCGGTTCGATAAAGGGATCCCACTCCTCGTACCCCTTTTTCAGGATGTGCTTTTGCCGCCTGGGCGACATGCCGTCGAAGATGGCCTTTTTTCGCTTTTCGTCTTCAGGTGATAGCTTGCGCATCACGTTATCTCCTTGTACGGGCCAACCGATTCGAAACAGAGACCTTAAATTCCGAAGTATTCCCGGTTATAATCAGTTAGCAAGGCAGTTGAGACAGGAACAAGCCTCATATGCGTTTTTTCCTCCTTTGAACCAATCTCTCTTAATAGTTCCTTGGAAAGCTCAAAGAGACGAGCGTTAACATTATCAAGATTGACGGTAGGATATGCTGTTCCTTCTTTAAATCCCGATTTTTCACAGATGTGAGCAACGCCACCAATAGATGTCGGAATGCCGTAAAGCCTGCAAGTAATAGGTCGCCACTTATATAGGTCGCACAGGTTGTCCGAATTTAGCAGCGGGCAGGCTGCTCTTTCTCGTGCTAAATGAAGCAACACCTCTTCTGAAGACATCCCCTGGCGGAGGTACATCTTTTGAAGCCTGTGTTTGATCTGATAAAATCTACGATCCGCCTTTTCAGCTCTTGCAAGCACCTGACGTTGGTCGGTTTTGCTGAGCGATTTCTGGAAGTGATAGTTAATATAAACCGCCTCAATTAGCGTCAGGTCAAAAACAGCGTAGCAGCAATCGCAACAATATATCTTACACCGGACACAATCCTTGTAGGCATCCTGTATATTGCTGAAGAGCTTGTCGGTTTGAGCCACAAGGGCTTCGTATTTGTTGAAGGTTTTTGAAAAGTTCAGCATCACCAAATCCGGCAGGTTAATCTAAGGCCTCGTAATTTCTACAAGTTATTGAACTTCCGTCGATTTTAGTCGAGTAGTTAAATAGTCAAGTTGTCGAGTCGTAACGTCCTTGAACCACTCGACTAATCAACTACTTGACCACTCGACCAATTGTGAGCGAAGCGAACTAAGTTCTTGTTGTGTGATTAGTGGAAGAACATCCTTTCAGGAGCATCTTCATGTATTCTATTTACAGAAAGCTGCAATAGATGTCAATTACCCAAAATAGGTTTCAGTGGATCAGTCCTTGAGTCAACATCCGTGCGTAGCGGTTAGCCAGTCGTGCTTGGAGTGGTTCATTTATTCCAGTTTCGAGAAATCTGTCTACCTGTCTGGTAAATTTATGCTTATCTTTCTTGTACCTCTCTAACCATTGTCGGGTTAATTCCCTGCCTTTATTTTCACCGTGAAGGTCCATCAAACCCTTCTGGATACCTCGGAAGACTACGTGCGGTGGCCGGAACGGTTTCTTATATTTCAAAAGTGTAATATGTTTATGGGTATATGGATCTATAAGTTGATAGTCGACTTCATATTTTAGAAGCCTTTCTATGAGATCACTCACCCCTACACCGTATCGCCTCTTTCTTATTGTGACAAGCTTGAGATCAAAGTCCCCTTCTTTATTCAACATCCGTATGACAAAATCACCAGCGTTGATGTCGAGGCTATCAACCATTGATTTAGTTGCAGGGTCATAGTCCTTAGCTAGGATCCTGACCATTTCCTCTGCAATCACACGTCCATCCGCTTCTGAAAGATAATGCTCAGCAAATACAGGGGTGGCTCTCTCTACATATCCAGAATAGTAGTTCAAATAGAACTTCCACTTTTCTGTGTTGCGATCCACGAAATAATCCAATTCCACTGAATCTTTGATCCACTCTACGGCAATCATCTTGAGCTCGGTCGGCTCACTCATATTATGATGGAACATACCTGCGCCTTTTGCATAAGGCTCGGGTATATCTTCTGGATGCCTGGACCATGAGAAGGATATCTGGTCGAACTCGCCGAAGATATCGTATTCTTCATCATTGGGATATTCGCTAACGGAAAGGCAGAAAGTGGTTTTTCGCCCATCTTTCAACTTTGCCATAACCTGAAAAACAGCAGTCTTCAAACCCTCCTGGAAATATCTTGCTTCTATCCGGCCGATATTGCCAATCTCCACTTCATCGCCTAAGGCTCCCGAGACCGCTCTCTGTAAAAATAAGCCGTCTTTCATAAACAGGTTTTTTATTGCTTCTTTCATCCGGTGAGGCTCAACTTTGTCAAGTCTCGCAGGTTCAAGTCTCCACCTATCCGCCATAGCTACTTTAATCTTGCTTGATGGAAGCCCAGGTATTTTCATGAACTTAGTTCGCTTCGCTCACAATTGGTCGAGTGGTCAAGTAGTTGATTAGTCGAGTGGTTCAAGGGCGTTACGACTCGACAACTTGACTATTTAACTACTCGACTAAAATCGACGGAAGTTCAATAACTTATAGAA
>QMMV01000022.1 GCA_003647435.1 Deltaproteobacteria bacterium
AATGGATGTTATTTGAACTTCTAAGCGCTGTTTTTTCTTTACGCTCAGTTAGGCTCGAGTTTGAGACGGTCTCCAATCGGATGGCCTGTCCGCAATAATATTTTCAAAAAGCTAAACTGATACTGTAAGTCTAAGTGCGAGCTTAGCGGCTTCGCCCGAGTGTTCAGGTCTCAGGTGTCAGAAACCTGAAGACTCAAACCTTAACTAAGTATAAGTGGGAACAGAGTCCATCAGATTAGCCATCTCCATAGCTGCCACAGCCGCATCCCAGCCTTTGTTGCCTGCCTTTGAGCCCGCCCTCTCGATAGCCTGTTCCAGAGTGTCTGCCGTAATCACGCCAAAGATGACAGGAATTCCTGACTCAACACCGGCTGATGCGATGCCTCTGGAAACTTGCACACTGATGTATTCAAAGTGCGGTGTGGAGCCCCGGATCACAGCCCCAAGACAGATGACGGCGTTATATCTCCCGCTCTGAGCCATCTTCTTTGCCATGAAGGGAATCTCAAAGCAACCCGGCACCTTGACAACATCTATATTCTCATCATCGGCACCGTGACGACCAAGTGCGTCAAGCGCCCCGTTCACAAGCCGATGGCTGATGAAGTCATTGAAACGGCTGACAATCACGGCAAAGCGCTTCCCTTCACCGGATATTTTTCCTTCAAATACATTTGGCATGGCTGTCCCTCCTTCAGCGTTTAGCCTCAAGTTTCAAAAGATGTCCCATCTTTGACTTCTTGCAACTCAGATAAGCCTCATTGTACTTGTTTGGTTTCATTTCGATAGGCACTTGCTGCACAACTGTCAGGCCATAACCTTGAAGCCCAACGATCTTCTTTGGATTGTTGGTCATCAGGCGCATCTTGCGAACACCTAAATGGGCCAATATTTGGGCGCCGATACCGTAATTTCTCAGGTCAGGCTTAAACCCGAGAAGCTCATTGGCCTCAACCGTATCATGCCCCTGGTCCTGCAAGGCGTATGCTTTTATCTTATTGCATAAGCCTATACCACGGCCTTCCTGTCGGATATAAAGAAGCACCCCCTCACCTTCCTGTTCGATCATTTTCATGGCAGCATGGAGTTGTTCTCCACAGTCACACCGCATGGAACCGAATACATCGCCAGTTAGACACTCCGAGTGCACACGGACCAAGACAGCCTTTTCAGGGTTGATCTCCCCTTTCACCAGGGCAATATGCAGCAGATCATCCACATCATTTTTATAAACCGTGGTCCTGAACTCACCTGCAATAGAGGTCGGGATGACCGTAGTGGCAACAGGGTGCACAAAACACTCGGTTCTCAGCCTATACTCAATCAGATCCGCAATGGTACAGATTCCAATCTTATGCCTTTCTGAGAATTTCTCCAGGTCTGGCATTCGGGCCATTGTGCCATCATCGTTCATGATTTCACAGATTACCCCTGCCGGTTTCAACCCCGCAAGCCTTGCCAGGTCGACAGCCCCCTCGGTCTGGCCGCTTCGCACAATAACGCCACCTTTCTTAGCCCGAAGCGGAAACACGTGCCCTGGCCTGACAAGGTCGTGTGGTTTAGCGTCATCTGCCACTGCTGTAAGGATTGTCCTTGCCCTATCGGCGGCTGAAATCCCCGTGCTTACACCCTTTCTGGCGTCGATGGAAATGGTAAAAGCCGTTTCATAGCGAGATGTGTTCTTCTCCACCATGGGGGGCAAAGCAAGGGCATCTGCCTTTTCACGGGTAAGCGACAGGCAAATCAGCCCCCTGCCGTACATGCTCATAAAGTTAATGGCCTCTGGTGTGACCTTTTCCGCTGCCATCGTTAGGTCACCCTCATTTTCCCGGTCCTCATCATCCACCAATATAACCATCTTGCCATTTTTTATGTCTTCGATGGCCTGTTCTACAGATATGTGTCCCATTTTATCTCCCTCGCACCTGCTTATATAAATCCTTCTTCTTTCAGTACTGTTTCAATAGATGAGTCTTTGCCTTTACCTACTTTCGATCCCCCGGCAAAAGCCTGAGTGAAACGCTCCACATACTTTCCAACTATGTCGGTCTCAATATTTACCCGGTCACCCGGCTTCTTAAAGCCCATAGTGGTCGTATTGAGCGTGTGAGGAACGATACTAACATCAAAGGCGGCCTGATGACAAGCGTTTACAGTAAGACTGATACCATCAACAGCAACCGAACCCTTCTGAATGATATACCGAGAAAGCTCTTCGGAAGCGACAAACGTAAAAAGGATTGCATTGCCCGCCGGCCGCCGCGCCCGAACTGTGCCGATCCCATCCACATGCCCGGTCACTAAATGGCCACCGAGGCGCTCCCCAAGCCGCAGTGCCCGCTCCAGATTTACCAGGTCGCCCACGCTGAGCCGTCCGAGAGTGGTCCTGGAGAGTGTTTCAGGGGCGATATCAACATCAAATGTATTGTTGCTGAAATGAACTACAGTCAGGCAGGCGCCGCTTACACAAATGCTATCACCAATACAAAGGTTGTCCAGAGGAAAGCCTGCACGAACAGCTATCCTCAGACCCCCTTGCCTGCGGACTACCGACTTAACTGTCCCAAGGCCCTCTACAATACCGGTAAACACGGAGTCTTGCTTTCCCCCTTCACAGGATTGGCGATTACGTATCAGTTTAGATTTTGAGTATCACTTTAGCCCTTTCAACAAACAGAGGTAATGAGCGGACAGGCCGGAACCGTGAACCCAAGCAGTTACAGATATCCTTCAACCAGTACGTCATCTCCAAATCGCCGAACGGAAATCCTTTTGAGCCTTATGGCATCAGCTATCGAGTCCACCCCAGGACCGGCACAAACGGGAACTCCGTCATCTCCACCGTAAATCCTGGGCCCATAAAACATGTAGATCTTGTCTACAATGCCGGCTCTCATGGCCGAGCCAATGACATGACTCCCGCCTTCAATCAGCAAGCTTGTAATTTCCATCCTGCCAAGCTCCCTCAGTAAGGCCTCAAGATCAATTGTGTCACCTTCGGTATCGGTTGTAAGGAAACGCACACCACTTTTCTCAAGGGCCTTTCTTTTCTCTTCCGGGATAGCATGGCCTGTCACAATAAGGGTATCAGAGTCGGAAGAAAGGTGCAATAGCCTCGCATCGTCCGGTATGGAAAGGTAGGTGTCAAGTACAATCCTTATCGGATCTGAACATCTGCGCCCTTCAAGGCGGGTGGTAAGCCGGGGATTGTCCTTGATAACCGTGCCAACGCCGACGACGATGGCATCGACTGCGTGACGAAGCTCGTGGGCGAATTGCCTTGATTGCGGATTAGTTATCCATTTTGAATCCCCCGTTCGCGTGGCGATGTAACCATCAAGGGTAGAAGCGCATTTCAGGATAACAAAAGGAAGAGAGGTAAGTGAGTATTTGATAAAGCTCTCATTTAAGCGGCGGCATTCATCCTCGCATACTCCCGACACCACATCAAGGCCGTGCCTTTCAAGGAAGGCTAATCCTCCCCCTGTAACTCGCGGGTTCGGATCTTTCATCCCTGCCACAACCCGCTTGATCCCGCTTTTCAGGATAGCACCTGTGCAAGGGGGTGTTTTGCCAGCGTGGTTGCATGGCTCTAACGTCACATAAAGCGTGGCACCTCTGGCCTTTTCACCGGCATCGTTGAGTGCGTGGATCTCGGCATGGGGCCCTCCTGCTTTCTTGTGGAAACCCTTTCCGACTACTTCCGACCCCCTAACAACCACAGCACCAACCATGGGATTGGGAGATGTCCAGCCACGTCCCTTTTCGGCCAGCTCAAGGGCCATTTTCATGTACTTTACATCCACGGCTATCAAAGCCTATGTGCAGTCCTCCATAGAGAGCTTCGAAAGACGCCTTTGAACGACTATGATGATATGCTCGGGATACCCATCCGGGCGAAGAGCGCAGCCTGCATAGAAGACAGATTCTGGACTGTTTGCGGCCGTTAGGCCGAGTTTCGCAGAGAAAGAGGCCGACCGGTGAGTCGGAACTTTCTTAACCAGCTGGCAAGCTTTTCCGTGGTGTGTCAAGCAATTCCCTGACTTCAGCCATAAAGTCGTTAATATCTTTAAATTCCCGATAAACCGAGGCAAATCGAACATAGGCAACATCATCAAGATCATGGAGTTTTCTCATTACCAGTTCTCCCACTACGGAAGACGGAATCTCTTTTTCGCCCATCTCCTGGAGTTCCTTTTCCAGTTCATCCACGAACTGTTCAAGGGTGTTGATACTGATGTTTCGCTTTTCGCATGCTTTTTGCATCCCCGCAAGCACCTTCGTGCGATTAAACCTCTCCCGCCTTCCATCCTTCTTGATCAGAACCAGAGGCAATCGTTCAACCCGCTCATAAGTGGTAAATCTCCTGCTGCACGAAAGGCATTCACGTCGTCGCCTGACAGTATCTCCGTCCCTCGCTATCCTTGAGTCAACGACCTTACTGTTCACCTTACTGCAATATGGACATTTCATGGTTCGTTATCAGTTCTTCGTTTGCCGTCCTTAGGTATCAGGCACCAGGTGACATACCACTTACTGCCTACTCCCTACTCCCTACTCCTTACCACCTACCCGCCTCACTCTGACCCCCGCTGCCGCAAGCATTTCCTCTCCCATGGGGTCCGCATATCCTTCTTCATAGACGATTTCGCAGATGCCGGCATTAATCAGCATCTTGGCACAAATTGAGCAAGGGCGATTAGTACAATACAGCGTGGCGCCCTTGATGGAAACTCCGTGGTATGCTGCTTGGATAATGACATTTTGTTCCGCGTGAAGACCACGGCACAGCTCGTGACGCTCGCCAGAGTTGATTCCCATCTCATCGCGAAGGCAACCAATATCAACACAATGAGGAAGCCCTGTAGGTGCTCCGTTGTATCCGGTTGCAAGTATCCGCTTGTCTCTGACCACTATAGCCCCTACCTGCCGGCGGAGGCATGTTGAGCGCTTTGCCACTAAGTGTGCAATCTTCATAAAATACTCGTCCCACGAAGGACGGCCCATAGTAGACGCCTCTTTCTTACAATTGCCAGCACCGCCGGGGAACCGTGCAAGCGCACAATTAAAATCTCATTATCACCACACTCTTATTCAAGATAAATGGGAAATCTCTTACACAAATCCCGGACTCCCTCTTTCACACGGGAAATCACCCCATGATCTGCGGGGTGATTCAGGACGTCAACAAGCATGGCTGCAATGGTGGCCATTTCTTTCTCCTTCATTCCACGCGTTGTCACAGCCGGGGTGCCGATGCGAATGCCGCTGGTCACAAAAGGGCTGCGGGGGTCAAAAGGAATCATGTTTTTGTTGACGGTGATACCAGCCTCTTCCAGCGCCTTCTCGGCATCCCTTCCAGTGAGGTCAAGGTTTTTGAGATCTACCAACATAAGATGGTTGTCAGTTCCTCCGGAGACAAGGTTGAAGCCGGCATCCATCAAATGTCGCGCAAGGACCCTGGCATTGGCCACTGTCTGACGCTGGTAGGCCCTAAAATCTTCTGACATGGCAAGTTGAAAGGTAACTGCTTTTGCAGCTATTACATGCATCAGAGGCCCCCCCTGAATACCGGGGAATATTTCGCCGTCCAGCTTTCGGCCATACTCTTTTTGAGCAAGGATAAAACCACCTCGCGGCCCCCTCATGGTCTTGTGAGTTGTCGAGGTAACCACGTCTGCATACGGGACGGGCGACGGATGCAGGCCTGCTGCAATAAGGCCTGCAATATGGGCCATGTCTACCATCAGCCATGCATCAACCGAACGGGCTATCCGGCTAAATGCCTCAAAATCGATGATTCTTGGGTAGGCGCTTGCCCCCGCCACAATCATCTTGGGCCGATGCTTTTTCGCAACCTCCTCAACCTCTCCATAATCGATAGTTCCTGTCTTTTCCCCCACGCCGTATGACACAAAATTGAAGAAGCGCCCCGAAAAACTCACGGGACTTCCATGGGTAAGATGGCCTCCGTGAGACAGATTCATGCCCAAAATCATGTCACCAGGATTGAGAAAGGCAAAGTAAGCTGCCATGTTTGCCTGCGTACCGGAGTGGGGCTGCACATTGGCATACTGGGCACCAAAGAGCTTTTTTGCACGTTCAATAGCCAGTTTCTCGGCCATGTCAACGTATTCACATCCACCATAATAGCGGCGACCCGGATAGCCTTCCGCGTATTTGTTCGTCAGGAGACTGGCCTGAGTCATCATTACCGCGGGGCTCGTGATATTCTCTGAAGCAATCAGTTCCAGGTTATAAGTCTGCCGCTCGAACTCCAATTCGATGGCCCGGGCGATTTCTGGATCGGCCTTTTTTATAATGTCAAGACAGGGCTGAAGCATACCTTTCCTCTAATCAACGTCCAATTTGTCAAGGCGACGCTGGTGAACACCCCCATCAAAAGGGGTTTCAAGCCAGGCATCAACAAGCTGCAAAGCCAGAGTATCACCGATAAGCCGGCCACCCATAACAAGGATATTAGCGTTGTTGTGGCGCCTGCTCATGATAGCCGAAAAGAGATCATTGGCGAGGGCTGCACGTACCCCCTTGAAACGGTTTGCTACCATTGACATCCCAATACCTGTGCCACAAATCAAGATACCCCGCTCAAACCTACCATCTGAGACCTTGCGCGCTACCTTCTTGCCGAAGTCGGGATAGTCAACAGATTTTTCGCTGTAAGTTCCGACATCCTCTACCATTATGCCCCGATCCTGAAGAAAGGTTTTCACCTTCTCCTTCATGGAATAGCCAGCATGGTCTGATCCTACGATAATTTTCATTATTCCCCTTATTGGATCTACACACGTATCTTGCCAAAAAGCTTGGCGGCTGAATAGTTAACCCTTTCTTCCACCTTGTATGAACAATCCAACTACCGGCAACCGGAAATCGAGGTTATGGTTTCCTCTTCCCGGCATGCCCCCTTTATGAATGAGCCTTCACATAATTGACGGCATCTTGAACCGTCTGGAGTTTTTCGGCCTCTTCATCTGAGATCTCTATATCAAAGGCTTCTTCCATTGCCATTATCAATTCCACTTGATCGAGTGAGTCAGCCCCAAGGTCATCCACAAAGGACGCCTCCGGTACGACCTCATCCGGCTCAATACTCAGCTTCTCAGCCACAATTTTTTTTACTTTTTCTTCGATAGACACCCGCCGTCACCTCCTTTGCCTTGAACTTAATTTAATGTTTCCGAATTTCTATAACCCCCTTGAGATTTTAGCTATTTATTTGCGTTGTTGCACACTCGATCCGGGACTGATGGAATATGGAATATTGGAATGATGGAAAAAATAAAAAATCCTTTGGTGCCCATTATTCCATTGTTCCAGTATTCCAATTGTGAGCGAAGCGAGCCAAGTTCCTCCGCGGTGTAAAGGGTAGAGCATAGCGTAGCCTCGAAAGGGAAAACCTTTATCCTTTGCTCTACGCTCTTTGCCTCACATATACATCCCTCCGTTTACATGAATAACCTGCCCAGTGATATAAGAAGCTCTCCCAGATGCCAGGAATGCCACTACTTCAGCTACATCTTCCGGGCGCCCAATGCGCCCAAGGGGAATCTGGTCAAGCATTGCTTTTTTGACCTTTTCAGACAGAGTTCCTGTCATGGGAGTATCGATAAAGCCGGGAGCGACTGCATTGACTGTAATTCCTCGAGGTGCCAGCTCTCTTGCCGCTGTCCTGGTCAATCCAATCAGTCCTGCCTTCGAGGCTGTATAATTTGCCTGTCCCGGATTTCCGGTCATAGCAACAACAGAGGCGATATTGATAATGCACCCGCTGCGCTGCTTCATCATGATTCTGGCAACAGCATGGATACAATTAAAAGCCCCCTTCAGGTTGACAGCCAGCACCCTGTCCCAATCTTCTTCACCCATGCGTACCAAAAGACGGTCCCTGGTTATGCCGGCGTTGTTCACCAGCACATCGACACGGCCGCATTCCTCAACAACCTTGCTAAAAAACTTTTCCACATCCGGCCGTGAGGCTACATCAAGGCGCACTCCGGATCCCGTCCCCCCGGCATGCTCAATCAGCCTCACAGTCTCCTGAGATTTTTCGCCAAGGCTATGAAAATAGTTAAAATAAACCTTTGTGGAGGGTTCTGCCATGCGTATACATATGGCACGACCTATGCCACTCGATCCCCCCGTAACCACAACGACTCGCTTGGTGTCCTCGCTCATAACACGTGTTGCGCCCCCTATGCCCTTCCAAACAGTATGTCGGCCACTGCATCCATGTCCTGGATCAGGCCGCCGCAGCTTGCTACCAATCCGTCATAGTCGATTGTTTTCTTCAGCTCTGACACAGTCTGCTCGTCAAATAAGCCTGATCCCATGGCAATTACGATGGCATTTCTTGCAACCAGATTTGCTACCTCTCTTGCAAAGATCCTCGACATGATAACGATCTTTTTCGCCATCGGGGAGGCCTGCTCAAGCAACCTCTTTGCCTTTCTCCCCATGGCGAGGCCCACCTCGACGTGGGTCATCATATCCGCCAGGCAAAACATGATATGCTGCTGTTTCGTAAGCTTATGCCTGTGAGCAAAGAGTATCATCTGATTCAAGGCCCTGGCTGCCATTGCATAGATAGCGCCACCGGTTTCAGAAAACGAACTGTTAATTGTATCCATCTCCTCTGCCATCAGTTCGTAGAACTCACCTTTTGATTTCACCGTGGTGCGCCACCTGAACATACTGATAATGCTTTGCTGAATCTCGCTTGTTCCCTCATAGATGCAGGTAATTTTTACATCTCTTTTTATCTTTTCGACTTCGTATTCGGCCATGTACCCATACCCGCCAAGGGCGGAAATAGCATCATCTGCGGTCTTGTTAGCTGTTTCGGTGCCAAAATATTTGGCAATCGAGCCTTCTACCTGAAGGTCCTTTTCGCCTGCATCCAATCTGGTAGCCTGTTCATCCGTGTAAGCGGTAGCGGCCTCCAGGCGAACTGCATTCGGCACCACAAACTTGTGGGTGTAACCCTGTTTTTCAGAAAGACTACTTCCAAATTGCACCCTTTCCTTTGCATAGTTGATCACGATGTCCAGGGCTGCCTCGCCCGCACCAATGCCAAGGGAAGCAACCATGAGCCTCGTGTGCCCGAAGACCATGCTTGCCTGTTTCAGTCCTTTGCCCGGGACTCCTCCTAAAAGATTTTCAGACGGAACAAAAACATTGGTAAGTGTGAGAGGAGCAGTGTTAGATGCTCGTATTCCATGTTTGTGTTCCGGTTTCCCAGGATGGAACCCTTCCATCCCTTTTTCCACCATGAAAAAACTCGGACCTTCCGGAGTTCTCGCAAGGAGTGTGAGAAAATCGGCATAACCGCCATTCGATATAAACTGCTTGCTTCCATTGAGGATATACCCAGTAATTTGGCCGTTTTCATCCTTGACAGGTTCGGCTTTTGTCTTAAGCGCCGCCAGGTTACTCCCAGCATCCGGCTCCGTGACAGCGTATGCCACAAGGGAATTACCCTCGGCAATCTTGCCAAGCCATTTTTCCTTTTGTTCTTCAGTGCCGGCAAATATAATCGGATCCGCCCCGAGGTGAATGGCAAAGAAGGCCGTCGCAACACCCAAACAGATCTTGGCCATCTCTTTCGTTAGCGCACAGGTATCTCTTGCCCCTCCTCCCATTCCACCATACTTCTCGGGAATAAAAAGGAGCTGCAGGCCGATATCGGGTCCCATCATCTCCCTGATTATCTCCTCAGGAAACTCCGCTTGTTGATCAAGCTCAAGGATTTTCTCCTTTGGCAAAAGCCGATCTCTCACCTGATGGAGGGTCTCAAGGACCATCTGTCTTGACTCCTTGTCAAGCCCTGCAAGATCATGATTGGTCTCTTTGGAATCTGCTGACATTCAGTTTAAGCTCCTTGGTTTCTTGCGTAGTTCCTAAAGCTGGTTACATTCGGCATGATTCTTCTCATGGCGGGACAACCAGAAATAGTGCGCTATCCAGATGGCGGAGGCAAGGGAAAAGGCCCCTCTGGCCATGAGCGGGATCGACATACTCAACAAAAATGGCCGGGCGCCTGCGTTCAGCAGCTTTTTTTCACAGCCTTTCTGGTAACCGCATCTATACTTCTTTTGTTTCTATAACAGTACGCCCTTTATAGTGTCCGCAGCTCGGGCAGACGTGATGTGGAAGCTTGGGCTCATTGCACTGAGGGCAAAGCGACAGGTTAGGGAGTTTTATCCCTTGGTGACTCCGCCGGTTACCGCGCCGCGATTTTGAAACTTTCCGCTTTGGTAATGCCATGATTTATTTCTTAACCCTTCTTATTAAATTGACTTGAAGCATCCCGAATCTCGCAAGTATTCCTGAGATAAGAGGCAATATTTTACTTCGCCGAGTAAAGGCAGCCGTAAAAGAGGCGTCTTGATTTTGCGAGCTAACGTTCTCAGACCACCTTCCAATATTCCATCATCCCCTGATCGAGGCTGCAACAGCGCAAATAAAGAAATATAATCTCAATGGTTTGCAGGAATTCCGAAACATTTCTTTATAGGGGTTTACACAACTAACAGCCACTTTTCCCAACGTTCTTCTTTTTGATACTTGCGAAATTCGGGATTATAGACAAAAACAGCAGGCAAACCTGCGAATCCGCATCTTTAACCCGCCATTATTACATATATTCCGGAAAAACTACTCCTTCTGCATAAAGCATCCGCAAAGAAAGTCTTCTATAGTCAAAAAAAACTTTTGTCAAGTTCCAAGTTCGCACCACTTTAGATTTTTGGTATCAGTTTAGATTTTTTAAAATATTATTGCGGATAGGCCTGTCCGTTCCGTATGTCTGTTTTTTAAAAGAGCTGAAGTGTTACGGTTTTTGAAAAAATCACTGTATGCATGCTCATTTGGTCTATTTTTTAAGAGAGCTAAAGCGTTACATAGCACAAAGATCACACAAATAACTATTCGAGAAATGGGAGTTGCCCTTTTTTCCGGTACACAAGCGCCTGGCATACTGCAATGAGGATATCATTTTCGTCTGTCACTTTGATCTCATAGGTAGCTGTGCGTCCAGTCAGGCTCAATTCCCTGGCCTCTGCCCTCAGCCGCGCCCCTGGTGATGGTGCAGCCGTGTAGGTAATGTTCATGTTGAGGGCAACTGCCATCCTGCCATGAGAGTTTGCAGCGGTTTCAAATGCTTCATCAACAAGGGCAAAGATTGCCCCACCGTGAGTCATCCCAAAGATGTTTTCCATATCCGGGGTAAGTGTCATCTCCACCACCGAATAGCCATCATCGAGATCAGTGAGTTTGATATTCATTTCTCTGGCAAAGGGTTCTTCTTCCACCTTTTTGAATATTGCTTTCTTGATGGTCTCATCCATATGTTTGGACCTCCGTATTATTTTAGCTTGACGAAATAAATAGGCTCAAAGAAGGCCCAGCGGCCATGCTTTAAAAAAGCCAAATTTTTACCTCCTGTGAAGCCGGCATGACAAATGCGGGTAAAAGGAGAGCACCTTACCCGCGCCGCCCTCTACCCATTTTTCGGGGTAAAGCCTCTTTATTTCTGATTGATGTTGCGTACAGTGACATGCACATACTAACTGCAAATCCTGCAGCAGACCAAATTCACGAAATCCATGGAGGCCGCCAATGAGAGCGGATACGTTACCAAACTGTGAGGCCGCCTTTAGAATCGTGCCCACTCCCGGGTGCGAACAGCCCGCAATCACGACAAGTCCTGTGTCAGTCTTAAGAACAAGGGACTGTTCGATACCCTCGAGTTCGCCGGTAGAGTACACATTTTCGCATACTTGAATGCTTTCCGCGACCTCCACCACCTCCCTTCCAGGAAAAGACTTGCGGAACGAGGCAGGCAAATAGAGTTTTGCCGTATGATTTACTTCCAGAAAGTCGGCAAGCCCCCCTGTGTGATCCCAGTGGAAGTGGGAGATGACGACAATTTCGACAGTAGAAGGGTCAATTGCAAGCTTCTCCATATTGCTCAAAAGGATATGGCCTTTTGCGCCTGTATCAAAGAGGATCTTTGGACTACCTTCCATCTCTATAAGGCAGGAAAATCCCCAATCGGCGGTAAGCTCCCGCCTGCAAACCGTATTGTCATACACTAAGGTGATCCTCATCGGGCGTATCTCCTTTCATCGTCTCATAGCTTTCCCCTTCTCAAAATGGCTATAAGAAGCCACATACCCATCAGGCCTGCCACCACAAAACCAACGATGCCAATAATCGATATGCCAAACATGAAGGGAGGGGTTTTGGATAAAACTATCAGGGCAGAGCCGATGATGAGGGCTCCAATGATAATGGAAAAAGCGATCCGGTTGCTGATCTTGTCATGTGTTATCAGCATCGGTTCCAACCCCCGGTGCTCAAATTCAATCTTGACTTTCCCCCGCCTCATTTGCTTCAGCAAGCCACGCAGCTCTCCCGGAATTTCCTGCATGAGCCGAACAAGTTCACTACCGGATTTCTTGATATCCTGCGCCACGCGCTTGGGATGAAACTGCTCCATCCTGACTCGTCGAATAAATGGGGTGGCATGATCAACCATCTGAAAGTCCGGGTCAAGAGAAAGCCCCACACCCTCCACAGTGGCTAATGCCTTCATCATCAGGAAAAGGTCCGGTGGCATCCGGAGGCGGTGGGTAGAGATCAGATCAAGGATCTGATGTAAAAGCTTTTCCATGCGCAACTGCTTGAGGGGTTGATACAGGTGCTCCCCCATGAGATCTGCCAGATCTCTTGATAGTAGCCGTGTATCCGGCTCCTCATCGTACTCCATAAGCTTGAGGAGAGCATGGGTTGCCTCGAATTCATCCCGGATGACCACGCTATGGACGAGATTTACAAAATTTTCCTTGCTCTGCCGGTCAATGGATCCCATTATCCCAAAGTCGAGATAGCA
>QMMV01000023.1 GCA_003647435.1 Deltaproteobacteria bacterium
ATGCGATATACAGGTAAGCCGGGCATTCCGGCCGGAACGGGTGCGAAAAGGATTGTGCGGACTTTTCGTGCCTACACATCAACAGGTGTGGCAACGGGAATCGAACCCACGTCCTTTCTCTGTTTGGGGACAATGTGGAGAAAAACATTTCCCGCGCAGGGACGCGGAGAACGGCACCTGAAAGCTCTCAACGCATTGTAAATAAAGGACTTCTGACGTATTCGCGCCGGGGAGACTGGATTTCTGGAAGGCGGGGGTCCTCCACCCATCTATGTTCTCAACAGGTTTCAGACGAGGACTGGTGGAGGCGGCGGGAGTCGAACCCGCGTCCGACAATATTCCACATAGGCTTCTACATACATAGCCTGAATTTTCATTTTCACTTCTCAAGGCTCCTTCAGGCCGGATACTTGAGAAGTTAGCCTGTTATAAATTTCGCCTCGTGTGTAACAGGCAACCACAAGAGGCTATCCTGCTAATCGACGCCCTTTCCGGGTTCGCAGGAAAACCCGGGAGGGCGTTAGCCTACATTACGCGGCTAAAGCGTAGTTATAATCGTCTGCGATTATTTTAATCCCACCTTTTTTACGAGTCGGCAGGAACTCGGTATGCAACCTATGTTTCTATATCCCCGTCGAAGCCGTTTCGCCCCCATTTGCAAAGAGAGAAAAGATAGAAAGGACGTTTCTCTTCAACTGACAACAGACGATTGACTTTATTATAAGGAATTTAGTGCAACTGTCAAGTTTTTCTTATATTTCGCATTTGCCGATCCAGGTCTCTCTTCTCATCCCGCTTTCGAATTGCCTCTCGTTTGTCGTACTTTCGCTTTCCCTTAACCAGAGCCAGGGTAACTTTTGCTTTTCCTTCTTTAAAGTAAACTTGAAGCGGGATAAGGCTCTGGCCCCTTTCCTTGACTTTGCCGGTAAGGCGTTTGATTTCTCCTTTATGCAAAAGGAGCTTTCTGATGCGCGTGGGATCATGATTGGCACCGGCTGCGAAAGGATACTGAGCTATATGCATGTTGTGAAGAAAGACTTCGCCGTTGCTGATCCTGGCATAGCTGTCCTTTAAATTGGCACGCCCAAGCCTCAATGATTTGACCTCGGTGCCAAGAAGGACCATACCCGCCTCATACTCATCGAGGATAAAATAATCGTGCCGGGCCTTGCGGTTCTGGCATATAATTTTGGTCATATCTCCCTTCTGCGGGGCCTTCTCCGCCGCTGCGG
The DNA here is from genome assembly GCA_003647435.1 of Deltaproteobacteria bacterium. GTDB lineage: Bacteria > Desulfobacterota > Desulfobacteria > Desulfobacterales. Next base: position 1,233 of record QMMV01000023.1, read on the forward strand.
AGTGAGTGTATATTTGAGATTATAACGGTATCAAGGTATTGGTCTCGCGGCGAAGGTCACCTCTTCAAAGGATTTTCCGTAGTTTAACTGAATAAGCTTTAATACATCCGCCGTGGTGGGCTGTTTTAAGGCTTCCTCTAAGAATAGTTTTGATTCACTGAAAGACAGCTTGCGGAGCAAGTTCTTAATCACAGGGATCGATACCGGATTCATACTCAGTGAATCCAATTCCAGACCCAACAGTACCGGAAGGTTGGCCGGGTCACCGGCCATTTCACCACATAGAGAGACTTCAATATCAGCCTCTTTGGCCGCTTCCACCACGCGACGAATCATCCGTAACATGGCAGGATGCAATGGCTGATACAGGCCTGCAACATGCTTGTTAATACGGTCGATAGCAAGAGAGTACTGGATCAGGTCATTGGTCCCAATACTGAAAAAATCGACTTCCCTTGCAAGAACGTCAGCCATTATAACAGCCGAAGGGACTTCGATCATGGCGCCAACTTCAAGATCGTGTTTAAAGGGTATTCCCTCCCGGTCAAGAGATTCTGCCACTTCGTCAAGTAGCCGCTTTGCGGAAACAAGCTCTTCTACCTGGGATATCATCGGGAACATGATCCGGATATTTCCAAAGGCTGATGCTCTAAGTATTGCCCGAATCTGGGTTTGAAATATTTCCGGTGACTGCAGACAGAAGCGGATGGCTCGCAAGCCTAATGCAGGGTTCATCTCTTCAGCCAGCGGCAGGCCACTGGCAAACTTGTCGCCGCCGATATCGAGGGTTCGTATGGTAACCTCGCGGGGGCCCATGATCTCGGCCACTTCCCTGTAGTTATTGAAAAGTTCTTCTTCGGAAGGTAGAATTGGTCGATTCACGTATAGAAACTCGGTTCTGTACAATCCAATGCCGTCGGCACCGTGATCGATAACAGATGCCACCTCTTCAAATAACTCAATATTGGCGGAAACGGTCAAACGATGCCCGTCTGTAGTTTCCGCGGGCAAATGGCTGATACGAGTTACACTCGCATGGAACTTTTCAAAGAGGTCCTTCCGGTCATGGTACTGGGCCAGGGTTTCCTCATCCGGATCAAGGATCACAGCACCCGTGCTGCCATCTACAATAATTAGGTCATTGGTCTCAATCTGCCGGGTTGCGTTTCCTATCCCGAGCACGGCAGGGATTTCAAGGGACCGGGCAATGATGGCGGTATGAGAAGTCTGCCCACCAAGGTCTGTTACGAAGGCTTTAACTTTCTCAAGCTGGATTTGTGTTGTCTCAGCAGGAGAAAGGTCATGTGCTACAATGATGCCCCGTTTGTCTATGTCGGAAATCTTCGGTGATTCTGCTCCAAGGAGGTTTTCGAAAATGAGCTTTGAGACGTGCACGACATCCGATGCCCGCTCCCGATAATATCTATTTGGGATTTCTTTGAAAATGGCTTTTATTTTCTGGACAGCGATCTTTAGCGCCCACTCGGCGTTCACATTTTTTTGTTCGATTTGTTCTATCGTGCCGTCATAAAGCATCCTGTCTTTAAGCAACATTATGTGGGAATCAAGGATATAGGCGTGAACTCTAAACTCGTCGGGGAGCTCCTGTATAATCTCATGAAGGTGTTGCCGGGCTTTTTCAACAGCATGTTTGAACCGGCTTATTTCTGTGCCAACCTCATCAGGCTCGATAAGCCGCTTTTCTATGACACTCAAGTCATCCTGCAGAAACAGATAGGCCTTGCCGATGGCAATTCCCGGGGATGCGGCAATGCCCTGTAGCGTCAGATTTTTTCGCGAACTGTCAACCATCTGCAATTGTAATAAGTTATCTGTTAGAAATATCTCTCAGCATCTGACCCGCTTGCAGCCTGTCGTTGTCACTTCTCAGTAAGGCACAGCCATAGGTCCGGGATGCCCCCTTCGCAGGGATGGCAAGTATGGCGAGCTCTTCGTCATGGCCCTCCCGCATCAAGTCAGGGACGGGCTCCAGCCGGCGTCCGGAAAAGTTGGAAGATTGATTCCCTGCCCAGAGTTATTGAGAAGGTACCTGTCGTCTACTACAGTTCCCCAAAACCGTTCTCTATGAGCCGACAGATCTTATTTAACACATCCAGGTCGGCGGGATCGGTTATTTCGACAGTAAGTTCTGTACCATATGGACAGTAAAGGGCCATGACATCAAGGATATTTGTTACATCTACCCGTTGACCGTCTTTTTCGATCAACACGGTTGATTGAGCTTCCTCGGCCAGCCGGGCAATGCTGGCTGCAGCACGCGCATGCAGACCCAGTTCATTTGGAATTTTCAGCCTTCGGCGGAACTTCGAATCAGCCGTTGATTTCATGCCTGATAAGTATATATTCTTAACATCTGTAGCTCAAATGTCAAAGGCAAAAGTGAGGCAGGTAAGTTTAGTTAATTCAATGTCTCGGTCCCGGATTTTCTACAAGCCATTGAGATTATAGCTATTTATTTGCGCTGTTGCAGCCTCGATCAGGGGATGAGGGAATATTGGAATGATGCAAAAAAACAAAAATCGTATCAGTTTAGCTTTTTGAAAATATTATTGCGTATGTCTGTTTTTTAAAAGAGTTAAAGTGTTACCAAAAATCCTTTGGTGCCCATTATGAGCGCAAGCTTCACTACGTGTCCATTGTTCCGGTATTCCAATTGTGAGCGAAGCGAACTAAGTTCGGTCCTTTCTCCTTTCGTGGTAGAGTCTTGCCTGGTGCATGAAGGCCTCAATGCGCGTGAGCATGTTGGTTTCCTTTTGCCCGTCATAGACCGCGTTCAATATCGGAAGGCCCTGATACCCTCGCAGGGCTTTTTTGAAGATTGGAACTGTGATGTTTCCAATCATGCAGTTGAGTACAAACAAGTTGCAGATACCCGAGACCCCGGAGGCAGCCCATTGTCTCACGCGAGTTGTAAGGGAGGCAGGGATCGGATCGATGTCGTAATATATAAAGGGAGCTGCTTGATCAAGTATTGTGCGGGTATCGAGGGTTCCGGATCGCCGAAGCCTGCCAGGCAGGCATCTTTCCGATCGCCTGACGCAGGACATCAGCCACTTGTCGCGGAGAAAATAATAGAGAGCGGCTTTTAGTTTCTTTTCTTTCAACCGGTTTCTGGCATAGTAATGTCCCGAAAAGAGTGTAAAACAGTTCGTTACCGTAAGGCCGTGGATTCTTACCTCTGCGCCGAGTTTTTCAAGGGTTCTTACCAGGTCGCGGTTGGCCCACCTATTCAGCACGGTGTAAAATTCTCCTAAGATGCCGATGATTGGGCGTTCGCTGGTGCGGTCAACCGGCACGGATTCAAGGGCCTTGACGGCCCGCTTCAAGGCAGAAAGAATATTCTGACTCGACCCTCTGAATGTACCGTTCGATGCGGCTACAGCTCTGGCGATGTCTCGAATACCAGATTCATAGACCTGATCGGTCTGGCCTCGATTCTGTTCATAGGGACGCACATGAAATCGAACCCTTTCCAGCACCTCGGCCGCCATCCATCCTTGCCAGAGCAATTTGGTCAAACGGAGGCCAAAGAGGCCGGAAAACTCATCAAAGCGAGTTGAAGTGAGTGGCGCAATGACTGGAACCTGCGGAAAACCAAGGCGTCTGAAGAGATCAGCATGGCCGATGCCGTACTGAGAAAATCTGCATGCTCCATCATAATTTTGCATCAGGATTGCAGTATGATCCGGGTCAAATCCCGGCTGGCGAGTCATCTTTACAAAGTCACCGCAGGTGGCAATGAACGGGTGGCACTCGCGGCCGGAGGTTACCTGTCTGCCAAGTTGCTCCGAGTCATCATCCGGCCCGGGGAGTGCTCGTGCTTGCAGGCCTATGGCCTCAAAGGCAGCCTCCACCGCTGCTGAAAAGGCAAGAGAGACATAGGGAAAGTAGAGCACGCGATTCTCAAGACGCCTCATCAGGTCCGGATCGGGCCCCCATGGATCTATATTCCTTTTTTTTGCCTTTATTACCAGGTTCAGCGGACGAGGTGGAAGCACTGGTGTTTTTGGTGCTGCGTCCAGGGTGTCCAGAAAGGCCTCGATACGGGTGACCATCCCCGCGTCACCGGTGTGGTCGTCTACTTCCAGCACCAGGCGAGGTCTGCCGTGCATTTCAACTTCCATATACTTCATAAAGAAGGAATCCGGTCCACAGCCAAAGTTGGTTACGAGTACGGGGAACAAACGTGGATCACGCCGCATGTAAATGAGAGCCTTTAGTAGATCTCTCGTGTTTTTCCAGACGACGTTGTCATAACAGGCGGGCAGGACCACATCATCGAGCGGGAGCATATCAAAAGGTATGACAAGAAGGCCGGTTCGCCTCAGTTTATTAGCAAGATGCAAGTTCAATCCATTATCGAAGATGTTGTGGGGTTTCCCCAGCAAAACAAGGGCCCGATCGGTGGCTCCCAAGGAGGAGAGGATTTTCTTGCCGCGTTGCTTTCGATACCTGTCAAACGTACCCTGTGCTTTGTAGGCAGCAGCCTCGGCCTCCAAGATCTTTTTTGTCCTGTGACCGAGAGATTTGCCAAGTTCTATAAGCACACGTTCAAGCTCTTGCCTTGAATGAGTTCTGTGTATCACCGGTGAAAGGAGATTTACCTCAGGGCCCATGGATGCCTGTACCATGTAAGGTATGGACTGGATGTAGGGACAATTAAAACTACGAAGTCCTTTTTCATTGGTTTCCTGGCAGTCAATTTCAGAGGGCAGGAATACAGCATGCACACCCCTTGAGACAAGATCGGCGATGTGGCCATAAACCGTCTTTATAGGAAAGCAAGTCTCGGACGGAACATACGAAAGACCCTTTTCCACCAGTCTCTTGTTGGTGTTTTCTGAGAGTATCAGCCGATGGCCGAGGGTCTTAAAAAAAGCATTCCAGAAAGGAAAATATTCGTAGAAAGTGAGTGTCTTCGGGATACCGATTACCTGTGTTGAGCAAGGTTTTTCGTCTCTTTTCTGATCAAAATCACCCATAAGACGGCAATGCCGCTCTCGGAAAAGGTCAGGCTTGTTCTTGTAACTGGCCTCATCAGAAGTCTTCTCATAGCGGCCGCACACGCTCCCGTAATACGCCTGAAGTTTGTTATCCACATAGATTTGACGAATGCGGCATCGGTTGGGGCATTTCTTACACTCAAAGGTTTTTATTTCATACGAGCGGTCTTTCAGGAAAAAGCCGGCAAACCTGCTCGTGGTCGGCTTGTGATCTCTCGCCGCCAGGGCTGCGCCAAGAGCCCCCGTAACATTATGGTGCTCGGAAATCGTAAGCTCCTTGCCCAGGATATTTTCAAATGCGGCGGCAACACTCTGGTTTGCCGCAATGCCCCCCTGGAATGAGATATGCTGGCCGATCTTTTTGGTACCGACCACCTTTTCAAGGTAGTTTTGGGCAATAGCGTATGAAAGACCTGCCGCCAGATCGCGCACGTCTTTGCCTGCCTGCTGGTGGTGTATGAGATCTGATTCCATGAACACCGTACAACGTGCACCCAGATCGGCCGGAGCGCGCGAGGAAAAGGCAAGATTGCTGAAAGCTTCGCGCACCGGCACCTTCAGACGGGCAGCCTGTTCTTCCAAAAAGGAGCCGGTGCCGGCCGCGCATACCTTGTTCATCTCAAAATCTACAACCCGCCCATTTTCGCACCTTATGTACTTGGAATCCTGGCCCCCGATCTCGATGATGGTATCTACCTCCGGATCAAGGTGCAAGGCAGCACGCGCCTGGGCGGAGATTTCATTGATTACGACATCTGCCCCCACAAAGTGCCCGATAAAATAGCGACCGCTTCCAGTGACTCCAGCGCTGCAAACTTTGACCTTTTGGCCTACCTTATAGCCCATTTCACGAAGGCCGGTGCGAACAGTATCGATCAGCTCTCCCTTTGTAAACCAGTATTGTTTGGCTATCACCTCTCCTTTTCCATCAATGAGCACTATATTGGTACTGACCGCTCCGACATCAATACCCAGAAATACTTCAACGGGCTCCTCTTGCTCGATATTATAGTAGCAATCCTCAGGCTCCAGGCGGTCGTTTCTGCGGATCAAGGGTTTCAACTGAACTGTGCGGGGAGCATATCTGCCGGTATTTAGAGTGGTCTTTACCCCTTCGGTCAGCCTTTTCATCGGCACTGGGTGAGGTTCTTTCCGTTTTCTGGCCGCCAGGGCTGAACCTATAGCGCCCATAACTAAAAAATGCTCCGGGATAACAAGGCTACCCGGCTTCAATCCCAGCACTTCTTCAAAGGCTTTTACCACCCCCGGATTGGCGGCCACTCCGCCTTGAAACAGAATCGGTTCGGGAAAACGTTTCCCTTTGCCAAGGTTGCTGATAAAATTTCGGGCCAGAGCGTAGCAGAGGCCTGCAACAATGTCTGTTTTCGGGGTCCCTTCCTGAAGGAGGTGGACCATATCGCTTTTTGCAAAAACGCTGCACCTCCCAGAGACCCTGGCAGGATGGTCAGAGCAGAGGGCCAGTGCGCCAAAATCCTCGATCGTGATTCCGAGGCGGTTGGCCTGCAAATCTAAAAAAGAGCCTGTGCCTGCAGCGCAAACGTCATTTAAGGCATGGTCTATGATCACCGGCTCGCCGGTGCGGCTGTCCTTGTCCAGAAAGATCAGTTTAGAGTCCTGTCCACCAATCTCTATGATGGTGCGCACTTCGGGATGAAAATAGGCGGCACCGGTTCCCTGGGCGATTATCTCGTTAATATCTGAAACCCCGAGTGCATTGACGAGCAGCTTTCGGCCGCTTCCGGTGGCAACAATGCCTGCGAAAGAATCGAATTCTTGACCAATCTCGTCAAAGGACTTCAGCAGTGCGGCCAACGGGCGGCCTTCGGTGCGCTTGTATAGAGATGCTTTGATATCTGCCTCCTGATCAATAACAACAATATTCAAGCTGACCGAACCGAGGTCGATCCCCATATATAACTTACCATTTGCCATAACAGTCTGACTGTCCTGTGTTCACCGGGAGGGCGGGATGAAGTGAATCGGAGTATTTAAAGTGAGCTAAAGCGGCTAAAATAGCTGCCAGTTGCCCGGCGCCGTCCAGCATCCGGTTCTTAAGTATTAACTTCCTCTTCGGTAGCGGCAAGACCGGGAGCAGCAGGGGAAACTGCGTCTGTTAGCGCAAGAGGCTTGACATTTGCGTTTAACTTCCCGCCGGCTTCAAGCATCAGCGTTTTGCAAAAAATCTTACCTGAAAAATCGCCGGTGTTCAATATGTGAAGGCATTCATGCACGGTGATATCACCCTCAAAAGAACCACCAATGATCATATTGCCGACGTCCGCACTGGCTGAAACATGGCTTCCCTCGACAGTGACCACGATATCTCCAACGAGAGAACCGGCTACTTTTCCAGCTATTATTAACTTTCCCTTCGCCTGAATGGTACCTTCTATACTGAGGTCTTTAGCAATGATAGAAAGGCCTTTTGATTTTTCTGCCATGTCATGCTCCCCTGTTAAGATCGACAAGAATAGATCCAAGAGTAATTTGGCCCCTTTGAACGACAATCCGGTGTTTCGTATCTTTAACGCCAGCAAGGTCCGGTCCAACCTCGTAAGGAAATGCTTTGCCGTCAGAGAAAAGACGAATGCTAGTACCCGGCCCCTTCAAAAAGGCTTGAATCCCTCTCTCGGTTGAAATGTTTGTCTTGATATCCAGGATGCTTATGGCATCTGTTGGATGAATAGTCAGGGAATCGCCAGGAAAAAGGCACTGCTTGACGCCATGATTTACCTGCAGGACGAGGTAGTTGAATACAGGATCTGCCAGTTCAACAAATAATCGTCCAAGTTGTGTGGAGCGATGATGTACCACCACCTGGTATTTTTTCCCTTTGCGATCAAGTGAATAACGCTTCCAGAGGTCCCTGTCTGTATGTATGACATAACCCCGATCTTCTCCGGTATTATTCTTCCTGTTTCCCACAAACCCTTTGAAATTTACCACAATTTCGGAAGGGTCTGCCAAATTAGTGACAACATCGACCAGCTCGAACCTGTCTCCCCTTATCAGTTTGACATGGGCCTGATTCAGAAAAAGATGCTCTTTACCGTTGATTCTTGTCTTGAAGAACAAGACGTGCGGTAATGCACAGAGTGTGTGACCGGCGGGCTTGCCGCCGTTTAGAACGATGTTGACTATACCGCATGGATAGTGATCCTTTCTGATTATGATCTGCGTCGGGTGTGCGATACGGATAGGTTTATGCATATCATTCATGGTGCCGTGATCCAGGATATCCGCACTCAGGCCGCGTTTATAATTTGCTTTGACATGAGAAATACGCACAACATCGCCCGGGCTAACGCGCAATGTATGCCCATTTGGAATGGCAAAAGGAATCTGGCCATTGACTCCAACAACCATATATTGCATGATCGGCGGGTCCAGATATGTTCCCGGCGTTTCGGGGATGATGTCCAGCAGTTCCATAAAGGCGTTTATGGCGAGATTGTGATGGCGAACCTTCATTTCCAGTGGCAGCGACTTGCTGGTTTCTATACCAAACGCAGGGATACCACAGTGAAAGACGGCATAATAGGTGGCGGATTTGCGTTGCTCCGGGTGAAGTGTATCTGGTTCCCTGGTGCGGTGATTGTTGAAGTGAAACCAATAACGTTTTTCCTTGATCTGGGCGTTAACAACCTCGATCACTCGACGTGCCATAGCCTCTAAATGCAAGGTTTTGCCTGTTTCAGGAACAGTATAACTCTTGCAATCGGCAATGATAGATTGACCGTAACGTTTCGGGTTCCTCATCGGGCCTTCCCACCGCTCGGAAAAGAATCCAGACCCGTCATGAAGGTTCAGTAAGCAGTCGCTTTCTGAAATCAGACGCTTGAGGATGGCTACAATCTTTCTCTCGTAGTTATTTCGAGGACCCCTGGTAAATGTCCGGTTCATGTCTTCATTGATTTGACGGCGATTTAGCAGGATAGAATAGAAATTTGCCCTCGGCACCACGATGAGATTTCCTTTGGCCAAGGGCATATCCGCATATAGGTCAGCAGAGAGGAAGCCCCCGGGTTCGTTTCCCTGGATACCCCCTATAAGGAGCAGGGTTTTGCCTGGCTTGTTCCCGTATATCCTGTAGACGTTAAGTTCATAATCGGTGTTCTGAAAAAAAGTTTCGTGAGTGCGTCTTCCCCACGCAACGTGCGGAATCAAGGAAACAGAAGCCAGAAGAGACATTATGACAACTAACCGCCTTCTCCCTGAATCTGCCAATGGTAAAAATCTAAACATCATGAACCTGCCTGCGAGCGTAGTATCTTATCTACTTTGAAAACCTGCTGAGCCAGGAGACTGCCGTTTTCCGAGTATACATAGACGGTAGCCGTCTTGAAATCCGTGACTGTTTCGATATCGGTGAAAGTGCCGGAGACGAACTTGAAACGGGCAATCGAAAAATACTGCCCTCTTTTGAAGCGTATTGGTCTGCCGTTTTTCAGCGAGGTCCGGGGGAAAACTCGAGCCGACCTTTTAGACCCTATCTTGGGATTGAGGACAACAAAGGTGTAACCCTTGATTCTCCGCTGCTTTGGGTCAATGTTTTTCAGGCTGAACTGAAATTCTGCCGACCGTTTTGCTTCATCTGCCCATATCTGGAGATTTTCAACCAGGACCTTTTCCGGCAAGACCGATTCGGGGGTGTCTTCAGTCTGAGCCGCGTGCAGTGGTTGAGGTTCCGGCGATGGCTTCGCTTCCCGGGGTTCCGTGGCAGCTTCGGCCTGGGGAGTCGGTATCTTGGCTGCTTGAGATGTCTTTACTGCACCTTTTTGACTGGGGGGGGATTTGCTCTTTTTTCCTTCCGATTCAAGAACCATCAAGCGTACCATGGCGCTATCCCTCGCCTTGTTCGCTGCTGCAACCTCGGCTTTGAGCCTGTTTACCTCTTTGCGCAGCGACTTATTTTTCATTCGCGCGCCCTGGTAAGAAACAACTGCAAATACAGCAAAAGATAGAAGTACAGCCAGAAGGCCTGTTAGTGATACAATGAGCTGGCGGGTCAAGCGAAGCGAAATAATCTTGCCCTGCTCTCCGATGAGAAGTACGGTCCAGGATCTGAACTGCCCCGAAGTGGCAGAGCGTTGCGTTATTGTCGAGTTTCGTACCACTTTTCCCTGTGTATCTTCCATGTTCCTCCGATACGCTTCAGATAAAGCGTTTTCACGCCCACAGACCGGTAGCCGCTTGACCGGTATCGCTGCAAAAACGTTGCAGTTGCCCGGTCTGAACGCTGCCGGATGCGCAGGTCCTCCACAGCCACTTCAATTGAACTGTACCGCCGGTTCAGCCTGCTCTTATAAGAAATCCAGGCATCGAGATCCATTCCTCTTGCATGGAAATCTTTTGCATAACATCGACGGTATCTGTCTATATCTTTTGAGCTCCATGCATCTACCCATTTCCCAACAAGCTCCGCGATTGATTTGCGGTCCCTGTAAAGCCGATCCATGCTGGTGATCGCTTTTGCCAAAAGGCTGCCGGGGATGCGATCGGGCTTTGCCGACTGATATACTTCCCCTAAAATCTTCCAGGTTTCCCCATCCCTTGCAATAAAGAGCTTTTTTGTCCCCACGTTCCTTACGTGGTGATCCATATGAATTACTTCATCAAAAATGGCCACAACATATGGGTTTGCCCTGAGAAGCGATATATTCTCTAAGGTGAGATTGAATGAAACATGATCCTGTTCCCATCTCGGCCGGAGCTCGTCCCACGTTTTCCAAAGAAGATCTTGCACCGTCAGGGGTTCAGTGTAGCAGGCACGGTATCTTGAACGGTCCCCGGAGACAAAAGCAGCCTTCCATTTTTCGAGAAAATCGACCAGGCTTCTATAATCAGCGATCTGGTCTTGGGAGCGGACCATGTTAAGTTTCTGGGTTATAATTATCGGAGTTTCGTTCAGACGGATATACTTTGCCACCTTTTCAAGATCGCTATTGTTCATTACGACGCAGCCGTTCGAATTGCGGGGCTTGATCGGCTTATTGCTGCCGTGCAGCCAGATATTGTTTCCGTCTCGCTTTGATTTGTTATCTATAAAATTGGGATAATCGATGACAAAGGCCCTATTACCGTAAATCGGGCTCAATTCCCTTTTCTTGAAAGCCTTAGTGAAGAAATAGACTCCTTCAGGAGTTTTTCGGTCCCCCGACCTTTTCTTTTTGCCGTTTCCCTGCCCGGTGGAACACGGGAAACTGTATTTTTTTCTGAGAACGCTTCCGCCCTCATAGAGCATAAGTTTCTGTGTCTCCTTTTCTACAACAATTGCGTACCTCGGCCTGTTTTCCCCGCGGAGGCTGATGATGGCATCAGGTAGGAGTTCATCCTCGTATGCGGGTTGGTGTGATCCTACCGAAGAATGGGCAAAGGGCAAAAGGGCAAATAGACATAGGTACTGAAGAAGAGTCACCAAAACCGGGCGGAAAGATTTTTGAACAAATGCAACAGACACAATCATGGGGGGAAAACCGATTTTGAGTGGCTATTTTATAAAGCAATAG
>QMMV01000024.1 GCA_003647435.1 Deltaproteobacteria bacterium
AAATCTTTTTGGTAGTGGCACAGCCTGAAGCCATCAGACACGCAAGCAAGCAAACAGTAAGAAAAATAGCGCCTTCCCTTCGTATAATCTTCATCCGTTTCATCCCTTGTATTCCGCGCGTACAATGGTGGTGATACCGCCTCTCGGCGTATAGGTTCCTGTTACTTCCATGAATCTGGGGCTCAGTGCAGAGACAAGGTGCTCCAGGATACGATTGACAACGTGTTCATAGAAGATACCGACATTTCGATATTGAAGCAAATAATACTTCAGGGATTTCAGTTCCAGAATCTTTTCACCTGGAATGTAGCGAATTGTAATGGTGCCGAAATCAGGAAGCCCTGAAATGGGGCACACAGAGGTAAATTCAGGCTGATCAATCCTTATTTCGACATCCCTCTTTCTGTGATAGGCATAGTCAAGTACCTTAATAACGGTAGGGTCCACCGTATCAGGGCTTTTAATATCAGCCAGGAGTTTTTTCTGCATATCCGGTATATCCATCGCTGCTCCTTTGTCGGGTCAACGCGTAAAATAGAGGGGTATCTAACAGGGCAATCAAGACCTTTACCAAATACTGGCTAACAATCATCTTTCCAAGATGGGGAACTGTGCCCCAGAAGGCAAGCGTAATAAATATCGTAGTATCTACAAACTGACTGGCGATAGTAGAAAGATTATTTCGAAGCCATTTGTGGCGCCGGTTGGTCAGATCTTTCAAAAAATGAAAGGCCCAAACGTCATGTTTTTGAGAACACAGATAAGCAAACAGAGAAGCGGCCACGATGCGGCGGTTAGGTCCTAAGAGTATCTCATAGGCTGACTGTTGCTTTGCCATGAAGGAAGCCGGCGGAAGAAGCATCCCGGCATAGATGATTACCATGGCAAAAATGGAGGCAAGAAACCCATACCATACGGTTCGATTTCCCTCGTCTTTTCCGTACAGTTCGCCGATGATATCGGTGAAAAGAAACGTAAACGGATAAATGATAACAGCGGCAGGCAGCTCCAGTTTCCAGAGCACGATGACTTTGGCCGCAATAATGTTTGAAACAAGCAATCCTGAAACAAACAGAGATTGAAGAACCGCAAGCTTATTCAGTTTCACAAGTGGCATTTCTTGCAACATAGTTTGTTGTAACAATTTAATGTCTCAGAATTCTACAACCTATTGACATCACAGATATTTAATAGCCCTATTGCAAACTCGCTCAGGGAATAATGGAATGATGGAACAGTGGAATGATGTACAAGAAAAAAGAGGTTCCGACGCAGAGCATCGGAACCAGGATAAAATCCTCTCGAACTCAATCTTCCACCCTTCCACCATTCCAGTATTCAAATTGTGAGCGAAGCGAAGTAAATTCGGTTTTTGAAAACATCACTGCATGGGGGCACTCCGACTGCAGTGCGTCTCAAACTCGAATGCCTGCCCGCGTGCAGGCAGGTAACTGCGCCGAAAGAAAGACGGTATCAGGTCCCAGGTGTCAGAAAAGTGAACATTTAAACATGAAACCTCAGTGATGGCCTGTCCGCTTCTTGTGTCTGTTGTTTAAAAGAGCTAAAGTGTTACCAAAAATCTAAACTGATACGCGTAAAAATATTTTCTTGACATGTTGGCGGATGAATAATAATTTCTATAGGGTTTAACCCGATGTTGCAAAAAATCCTGGCGCAGTTTCAGGAAATAGCTGTCGAGAAAATCTGACCAATGTTTGAGAACCTGACCGAAAAACTTAACACTGCTTTCAAAACGCTTACAGGCCACGGCACGCTGACAGAGAAAAACATTGAAGCCGGACTGAAAGATATACGTATAGCCCTCCTTGAGGCCGATGTCCACTATAAGGTCGTAAAACAGCTCATTTCTGCCATTAGGCAGAGAGCCATCGGCCAGGAGGTCATGCGTAGTTTGACACCAGGACAGCAGGTTGTCAAGATTGTTAATGAAGAACTGGCTCGGCTGATGGGTAGCAGCCACGAGAAGCTGCATCTGACAGGGCACCCCGCTGTGGTCATGCTCGTAGGGCTTCAGGGTTCGGGCAAGACGACTACGGCTGCCAAGTTAGCCAAGCTGTTGGTAACCGAACACCGGAAACCTTACTTGGTTCCTGCCGACCCCTACCGCCCTGCAGCCATTGACCAATTGAAGACCCTCGGAGACAGAATAGGAGCTGGAGTATTCCCTGCCAGTTCGCAGATGGATCCTGTCCAAATTTGCAGCGAAGCCCTCGGCAGAGCCTGTCAGGAGGGGTTTGACACACTTTTGATTGATACAGCAGGACGTCTTCACATTAACGAGCCTCTCATGGAAGAGCTTCAGCGGATAAAAAAGGGTGTGCACCCTTCTGAAATTCTCCTTGTGGCGGATGCCATGACCGGGCAGGATGCCGTCAACATTGGCAAAGCCTTTAATGACGCCCTGGATATCAGCGGGATTATTCTCACTAAGATGGAGGGTGACGCCAGGGGTGGAGCGGCCATTTCCATACGGGCAGTTACATCGAAACCAATCAAGTTTGTGGGAGTGGGTGAAAAATTAGATGCGATCGAACCATTTCATCCAGAGCGTATGGCCTCAAGGATCCTGGGCATGGGGGATATACTCTCACTTATTGAGAAGGCTCAGAAAACTGTTGATGAAAATAAGGCTCGCGAGCTGGAAAAAAGACTTCGGGAAAGCCAATTCACTCTGGAAGACTTTCGTGATCAAATGATCCAGATTAGAAAGATGGGTTCCCTCGAAGACCTTTTAGCCATGATTCCGGGCATGGGCAAACTCAAGAAGTTGAAACAGTTCAAAGTGGACGACAGCAAGCTGGTGCGCATTACAGCGATTATTGATTCCATGACCGTCGAAGAGCGGCGAAACCAAAATATTATGAATGCCAGCCGACGTAAGCGTGTCGCTAAGGGCAGCGGCACTACTGTGCAGGAAGTAAATCAACTCCTGAAAAACTATAGCCAGGTTCAAAAGATGCTCAAGAAACTAAATAAACGCAGCTTTCGCGCTTTCCGCGCCGGTATGCTGCCGTTTTAAGGAGGGATAGCAATTAGATGGGTGTAAAAATTAGACTGGCCAGATATGGAACAAAGAAAAAACCTTTTTATCGGCTCGTAGCGGCCCCAAGCAGAGCGCCTCGGGATGGAAAATTCCTCGAACTCCTCGGCACTTATGATCCTCTTAAAGAGCCTGCGGCTGTCAACTTGAAGCACGATCGGATTAAATCATGGATTGAAAAAGGTGCTTTGCCGACTGCGACCGTCAAGAGTCTGCTAAGAAGAGAGGGTTATTTTTCTAAAACCACCAGTGCCTAAGATGGTCTCTGGGAAAAAGGTTGTTTTTCTGGACCTTGGTTTTCCCCATAAATAGGAGGTCAGAAAATGAAGGATCTGATCAAGTACATTGCTCAAGCGCTTGTGGATCATCCCGAAGAAGTAGAGGTTTCTGAAGTTGAAGGAGAACAGACCTCAGTCTTAGAACTGAAAGTGGCAAAAGATGACCTCGGAAAAATCATCGGGAAGCAGGGCCGGACAGCACGTGCTATCCGGACCATTTTGAGCGCTGCTTCTGCCAAGATCAAGAAAAGGGCTGTCCTGGAAATCATCGAGTAATGCATGAGGATGCCCTCCTTCCTATCGGCAAAGTTGTGCGAACCCACGGTACAAAAGGTTACCTCAAGGTCTTTTCCTATGCAGAATCACCAGCTTTTTTTGCCCCTGGCAAAAAGCTGACCCTCACCCGGCAAGGGAAACCGGTTCAATCGTTTGAAATAGAATCGAGCAGTCCACAGAAGCGATATATCCTGCTTGCCCTGAAAGGAATAACATCAATTGAAGCAGCGGAAAAGTGGGTAGGTTGCCAGGTTTGCACTGACAAGACTTCTTTGCCTGAACCTGAAGAGGGAAGCTATTACTGGTACCAGATTATCGGCCTTGAAGTTTCAACAGTAGATGGCCGGCACCTTGGACGTGTGACAGCAATCTTCCCCACAGGGAGCAACGATGTTTATGTAGTTCGCAAAGACAAAAAAGAGCTCTTAATCCCGGCCATAGAATCAGTTGTGGTTGATGTTGACCTGAAACAAAGGACGTTGCGAGTTGATCTTCCAGAAGGATTAGAACAATGACTGTGCTTCATGCAGTCATAAGCAGGGTCTTCAAATTGGCCTGTCGTATGGGGGTTGGACTATTGCTGAAATAAGTCCGAAATTCGAATATCGAAATCCGAAACAAATCCGAATACTTAAATTTCATAAAACTTCAAACTCCAAAACGGTCAATCTAATTTGTTTTGAATTTAGATTTCGTGCTTCGTATTTTGGATTTGCCACCATTGTATATGGGAATGCCCCACAATCGAAGATTTCCAATTAGGTTGACTCGAGGTATACAACATTTGACATTTACGGTTCTTACCTTATTCCCCGAAATGTTTTCCGCTTTGCTATTGGGGGGTATCATTAAGAGAGCAGTGGAGAGCAAGTGCATAGCCATCGAGACTGTTGACATCAGGGACTTTGCCACAAACCGCCACCGCACCGTGGATGACCGCCCGTATGGTGGTGGTTGCGGCATGGTAATGAAGCCCGAACCACTGGCACGTGCCATCCGGCATGCTAAACAGAAGCATCCTGAGGCTCGCACCGTCTTGCTAACCCCTCAAGGTCGTCTATTTGATCAGCGGGTAGCCCGGCGAGTGGCGCAATATACCGGGCTTGTTTTAATCTGTGGCCGTTATGAGGGAGTTGATGAACGGGTTAGCCTGCTGGTCGACGAGGAACTTTCCATCGGAGACTATGTTCTGACAGGTGGTGAAATAGCCGCTATGGTTGTCATTGATGTTGTAAGCCGGCTGATTCCAGGTGTACTCGGCAACGTGCGGTCAGCCGACGAAGAGTCTTTTTCATCCGGCTTGCTGGAGTATCCCCAGTATACGCGACCCAGGTCTTTTGAAGGGGCTCAAGTACCAGATATTCTTCTCTCTGGCAACCATCTCGCCATAAAGCAGTGGCGTCGACGGGTTTCCCTTGCTCGCACGCTGGCAAAAAGGCCCGATTTGCTGTTTCGCGAGTCCTTGACGCCAGAAGATATAGAGTTTCTAAAAAAGATTCATCGTGATATTGAAGCCATTATAGAAAGGCATATGCAAGCACCTTGATCCGTTGCGGCGATCTTTATCTGGCTCTTGTACACTATCCCGTATACAACAAAGAGCGTAAGGTGATTGCTTCAGCTGTCAGCAACCTTGATATTCACGACATATCAAGGGCGGGCAAAACGTATGGCGCGAAAGCTTTTTATGTGGTAACCCCGCTGGCAGACCAGCGAAAGCTCGTTAAACGAATCATCTCTCATTGGACGGAAGGTATCGGAGCAAGATACAATCCGGACCGTAGGGCTGCCTTAGAACTGGTCAGAGTTGTGGCCTCTCTGGATGTTGCAATAGCCGAGATATGCCTGCGTGGTAGGCAAGCCCCCGTCTCGGTGGTTACTGATGCGAGACCACATCCGGACAATGTCAGCTACGATGCGGTGTCGGAGACATTAAAGGCCGGGCGTTCCTGCTTGCTGATCTTCGGCACAGGGTGGGGTCTGACAGAAGAGTTCATTGAAACAGCTGATTATGTCCTTGCCCCCGTTATGGGGGCTACACCTTACAACCACTTATCAGTTCGCTCGGCTGCCGCTATTGTTCTTGACAGGCTATTGGGAAACAGATAGAGAACTCGCAACACTTTAGCTCTTTTAAACCCGAATTTCGCAAGTGTGCGTGGGAAAGGTGCCCCGTCCTGTCATTGGAAGGGACAGCGAGGCAATCTCTCGGTGACGGGATTGCTTCATCGCTTCGTTCCTCGCAATGACATTTTGAGACCTTGGCGAAATTCGGGTTAAAAAACAGACATACGGAACGGAGAGGCTATCCGCAATAATATTTTCAAAAATCTAAACTGATACGAGAATTCAAATTCACTTTCTTTTGGAGGAAATAGACATGGAAACGATTAGGGCAATCGAAAAGGAGTTTATGCAGGCTGCTCTACCGAACTTCAAGACCGGCGATACGGTAAAAGTTCACGTCAAGATCAGAGAAGGGAATAAGGAGCGCACTCAAATTTTTAAGGGGATTGTTATCAGGAAAAGGAAAGGGACAACTAATGCAACATTCACAGTAAGAAAGGTTTCCTACGGCGTAGGGGTGGAACGCATCTTTCCTTTGCATTCTCCAAATATTAGTAAAATCGAGGTGGTGTCCCGGGGTCGTGTTCGTCGCTCCCGCCTTTACTATCTCAGAAAGCTAAGGGGAAAAGCTGCTCGGGTAAAGGAATTACGTCTCCATTAACTTTAACTTACAGGAAAAGGGTATTTGACGATCCTCTTGTGGACATGAACCCCGAGGCATTTGAAAAAAAGGCGAGAGAACGGGGGTTTTCAAGGATTGCCGGTGTTGACGAGGCCGGAAGAGGTCCGTTGGCCGGTCCTGTAGTGGCTGCTGCAGTTATCCTTCCTGAAAAGGTCAATCTTGCCCACCTTGACGATTCAAAGAAACTGAGCCCCCAAAGGCGAGAAGAACTTTTTGTTGCGATCTACGACCGGGCGCTTTCCATAGGAATAGGGATCATTGACCCGGTGGAAATTGATCGAACCGATATCCTCCGTGCTTCGCTACTTTCCATGCGTATAGCGGTGGATAATCTCAGGCAAGAACCCGACTATCTCTTAATAGATGGTATCTTTCCAATTGAATCCTCTGTGCCACAGGAAATCGTCAAGCATGGCGACGGGCGATGCGTATCTATTGCGGCAGCCTCTATTATCGCCAAGGTGACACGGGATCGGCTCATGGTCATTTACGATCGGGAGTTTCCGGAATTCGGCTTTGCAAGACACAAAGGGTACGGCACAAAGGCACACCGCGCTGCTATTCGCACATTTGGTTGCTGCCCTATTCACCGAAAAACCTTTCGCGGAGTCAAAGAATACATTAAGCTTAACAATGCTTAGAAAACGTAGTCTGAAAACGGGAAATCCACCGGATGACAGACGGCGCCACACGGGGGTAAGTGGCGAGTCATTTGCTGTGGAAGTCTTAGAGAAAAACGGATATCAGATCCTGGAACAAAACTACCGCACAAGCTTAGGTGAGATCGACATCATTGCACGGGAGGGCGATGTGCTGGTATTTGTTGAGGTAAAAAGCCGCCGCACAGGCCAATTTGGCAGTCCAAAACTTGCCGTCACGGCAAAAAAACAGCGCAAGATATCAATGGTTGCTCTTGAATACCTGAAACAAACGAGACAAAACGGCGAGAAAGCCCGCTTTGATGTGGTATCCATCCGTTTTGTGCCTGAGCAGCCAGATGTTGAGATCATCAAGAATGCCTTCGAACTCGCCTACTGAAACCCCTGACGGTAAACTCTTTGTGGTAGCTACTCCTATCGGCCATATGGAGGATATCACCTTGCGAGCAATCCGCACCCTGAAAGAAGTAGATCTGATTGCAGCGGAAGACACCCGGCAAACGCAGAAGCTCCTCACGCGCTACAATATTTCAACCCCGCTTGTTTCTTACCATGACCACAACAAGAAAAAGCGGACTCCCGAGCTGGTCCATAAACTCAAGGCTGGAAGGAGCGTTGCGCTTGTCACCGATGCAGGCACACCCTCCATATCAGATCCTGGCTACTATCTTATAAGGGAAGCCGTGCGAGAGGCTATTTCAACTGTTCCTATTCCTGGAGCGTCGGCCGCGATCGCCGCATTGAGCATATCGGGGCTTCCTACTGATAGTTTTATTTTCATTGGATTTGTTCCCAGGAAGCCCGCTAAGCGGAAGCAGTTATTGGATGAGCTGAAAGAGCAGCGACGTACCCTTGTTTTTTATGAATCTCCGAAGAGGGTCCTTGGGCTGATGCGGGAAATCCTCAATGTAATGGGAAACCGAAAGGCCGTGCTGGCACGGGAACTGACAAAGGTACATGAAGAAATCCTGAGGGGCCCTTTGAGTGCAGTCTTGAAAGAACTTTCTGCCCGCTCTTTCCTGAAAGGTGAGTTTACATTGCTTGTGGCGGGACGGGAAGGGGTACCGGAAATTGACCACAAATCCGTCCTTGACGACATCAAGCGCCTGCGCCATGAGCAAGATCGTTCACTTTCGGACGTGGTAAAGGAAATAGCCAGACAATACAATGTATCCAGGAAACTCGTGTATGAGCAGGCCTTGAAGCTTGAAAAAAACGGTAAGTCCTGGTAGCATTTTTCATTATCTTCCCTTGATTTTCTAATGCGATTGAAATAGTTTTAGATTGTGCTTGGTCAAATAATGTTCCAGAACCGAACGTGCCCCAGGGAAACAGATCATGCCAATTTATGAGTTTTACTGCGAAGAATGTCACACCATATTTAATTTCTTCTCGCGCTCTGTAAACACTTCCAAGCGGCCTCTCTGCCCGAAGTGCAAACGAAAAAAGCTGAAAAGGCAAATGTCTACGTTCGCCCCGATCACTGGCGCAAGGCAGGATGGCGGTCTGGACGATTTGCCCGTAGATGAAGCCAGGCTGGAAAATGCAATGAATATGTTGGCCATGGAAGCGGACAGAGTCAATGAAGAGGACCCACGCCAGGCTGCCTCCCTGGTGCGGAAGCTTTCAGATGCCACAGGCCTTAAGCTGGGGCCGAGCATGGAAGAAGCCCTGCGACGGATGGAAACCGGTGAGGATCCCGAACATGTGGAGGAGGAAATGGGCGATCTCATAGAAGAGGAAGTGCCGCTCATGTTCGGCGAAAAACAGATCCGGAGAGTGAAACGGTCTCTCCCCCTGCGCGATGAAACACTCTACGAGCTTTGAAGGAAGACTTGTATAGAGAGGATAGCTATTGTGGAAAGAGAACAAGTTATCTTGAAAGCTGCTGACATTGACCGGATTCTAACCCGGATGGCCCACGAGATACTCGAAAAGCACAAGGGAACAGAGAACCTTGTTCTTATAGGAATCCGTACAGGAGGTGTCTTTTTGGCGGATCGGGCAAGGGAAAAAATTCTCTCTATCGAAGGTACCAACGTCCCGAGAGGAGATCTCGATATTACCCTTTACAGAGACGATTGGACCCGTATCGCTCCCCATCCCGTTGTGCAGAAGACGGAACTACCATTTTCGCTGGATGGCAAACAGGTAATCCTGGTAGATGATGTTCTTTTTACGGGGCGCACCGTCCGTGCGGCAATGGATGCTTTGATAGATTTTGGCCGCCCGGATCAGATCGAGTTAGCAGTTCTGGTGGATCGGGGGCACCGTGAATTACCGATCGAAGCCAATTATGTCGGTAAGCATGTTGAAACAATACATGGCGCCACAGTTAACGTCTACCTTAAGGAAAATGCGGGCCGTGATGAGGTCACGATAACATTCAAGTAAAAGGAAGGTTTTTTCTTTTTCGTGTTGACAAAGGCTTCTTTTTTATATAGAAGAGGTTAATAATCAGTTTTGGGTAGAAATTGTGGCCACACAATATTAAACCTAAGGAAAGGAGGGCGTTAGCATGCCAACTGTTGAATTTATGGGCAAAACCTTCACGGTCGATGAGGACGGTTTCATCGATAGTTTCGACAACTGGTGTCCGGAGTGGGTGCAGTGGGTGAAGCAACAGGAGGGAATTGAGGAACTCACTGATGAACACTGGAAGTGCATCAATTTCTTACAGGATTATTACAAGAAAAACGGCATTGCTCCTATGGTCCGGGTCTTTTCCAAGGTGACCGGGTACAAGCTGAAACACATATATGAGCTGTTCCCGTCCGGCCCCGGCAAAGGCGCCTGTAAGATGGCGGGGCTTCCCAAACCGACCGGTTGCGTGTAAGAGAAAACGACTTCAATTTGTGAAACAATTCGGATGTTTCAACACAAAAGAGACTTTACAGAGAAGTAAAGTCTCTTTTTTTTGAAAGGGGAAAGCTTGAAAAAAGTGCTTACCGTTGAGACCACCTCCAGGACCCAACTGATCGATATTACCCGGCAAGTAGAAAAAGCAATTCAATCAGAAGGGATTGATGATGGCATATGCTTCCTCTTTGTCCCGCACACCACTGCAGGGATCACCATCAATGAAAATGCAGATCCGAGTGTTAAGGCTGACATCCTCATGGTTCTGAACAAGATCGTTCCCTGGAAGGAGGCGTATCAGCACCTTGAGGGGAATTCACCGGCTCACATCAAGGCAAGTATCATTGGAGCTTCAGAATTCATAGCCGTTGAAGGCGGCCGACTCAGGTTAGGAACATGGCAAGGGGTGTTCTTCTGCGAGTTCGACGGCCCGCGAAAAAGAAAGATTTACGTGCGTGTGGTATAGGGTTAAAGGTTTCGCCCCAATTGGAGCCAAGCAGTATTTATGACCGTGCCAAATATGGATGATACAGACAGAGCTATTTTAAACCGAATACAATCGAATTTTCCTATTACCTCCCGCCCTTATCTGGAAGTTGCCGAAGAGTTATCTTTAGGAGAAAATGACGTTATCGACCGTGTAAGACACTTAAGGAAAACGGGAATTATAAGGCGCATAGGGGCAAATTTCGCACCTGGTCGTCTTGGGTTTATCAGCACACTGTGCGCAGCTCGTGTGGCGAAAGATGAAGTGGCTTTGTTTACTGAAGTTGTAAATCGCTATCCGGGCGTTACTCACAATTACCGGCGGGATCATGAATTCAACATCTGGTTTACGTTCATTGCCGAAACAATGGAACAGATAGAAGCCTATTTAGAAGAAATTATTCAGGAAACCGGCGTAAAGGAGATCTTGAATCTTCCCGCTACCAAAGTGTATAAGATTAATGCACAATTCGACCTTTAGGAAAAACTGAAATCCTGTATGAACGACCTTTGTGTTGCCGCGGTGGTGATGCGGTCTGTGGTGGGCAAAACCTCAGACAACCTTAATCGTATGAAAGCCTGGGTTCAGGAGGCATCTTCAAAGGGGGCAGAGCTGGTCTGTTTCCCGGAGCTAAACATCACAGGCTATAGCGTGGCTGACAGTATTTGCTCTGTGGCTGAACCCATAACAGGAAAATCTGTACAGGCTGTCCTCGACATGGCCATTGATAGCGGGTTATCTGTCCTGGCCGGCCTTGCAGAAAGGGATGAGCAAGGAAGGATATTCGCCTCACATCTTGTGGCAAGCCCGGAAGGATTTCGTGGGGTTTACCGAAAATGTCATCTCAGTCCTCTTGAACAGCCAGTCTATTCCAGCGGAAAGATTGTGTCGCCTTTTAATTTTAAAGGGACGAGCTTTGGCGTTGAACTTTGTTATGACACTCACTTCCCTGAACTCAGCACTCTGTTAGCCCTAAAAGGAGCAAATATCCTGTTTTGTCCACATGCTTCCCCACATGGCACCCCTCAACAGAAAAAGGACAAATGGTTTAGACACTTGCGAGCCAGGGCATATGACAATGCTGTTTTTGTTGTGGCGTGCAATCAGACAGGAACCAATGGTGACGGGCTTCATTTTCCTGGTTTGGCGCTTGTGTTTAATCCTTCAGGAGAACTTATTGCCGAGCATGCAGGCGGTGAGGGTATCCTTATCGCCCACCTTAAAGCAGCAGACCTGGCTTATGTGAGGGAGAATTACATGCGCTTTTTTCTTCCAAATCGAAGACCGGAATTATACCAGGAACTGTCAAAAATACAGGATTAGACAGGGACTGAAAAAAACCTTTGCACAAAAAAGTAGATTTCCTTGACATGTTAATCTATTCGATGATAATGAACAAAGTATCCTGATGTATTGTAAGTTTAGCATTTTTTTGACCCTCACTCCTTCGGGTGAGGCAAGGCATAAGTTTGGGATAGGAGTTTTGCAGAGTAAAGTCAGATGCCAGCAAGGCCAGGAGGCTTTGTTGGCTTTTTTTTCTGTCAGATCCATATCCCGGCTGAAGAATACGTTGAAAGGAGGGATATGATCGTGGCAGAAGGCATTGTAAAGTGGTTCAACGACAAAAAAGGCTATGGTTTCATTAGCACGGACGAAGGCCAAGACGTTTTTGTTCACTACAGCTCAATTCTCGGCAGTGGTTTCAAGTCTCTATATGAGGGACAGCGAGTTCGCTTTGAAGTCGAGCAGGGACAAAAAGGGCCCCAGGCAGTGAACGTCGAAACCAACTAACGTCAGAGACTGACAGGCCGTTTCCCACAAAATCTTTGGGGATTGACCCCATACGCCTGCAGACACCGGCAGATGAGGGAAATCTCACTCGAGGTGATGCAGACAATGTATAGATGCAAAACGTCTTAAAGATGTCCGTCTATCATGAAGGGCTTTACACCCCAAACGAGCACTATTGTGGCCGTATTTCCTTCAACCCGGCCGCAATGGCGGCGTTGTAGGAAAA
>QMMV01000025.1 GCA_003647435.1 Deltaproteobacteria bacterium
TCATCGTAGTCGGCCTCATCCTCTTCATCCTTGAGATGAAAGTAACCAGCTATGGGCTCCTTGGCCTTGGCGGTATCGTTTCCCTTTTTTTGGGATCGTTGATGCTCTTCCATGGAACGTCACCCGAGATGCGCTTGTCCTGGGATGTGTTGATCCCGACAGTTGTTATGGTCTCTGCCTTTTTCGTGTTGGTGGCGGGCCTGGTGATTCGCGCTCAGATGTCGAAACCCAAAACAGGCGCAAAAGGGCTGATAGGGGAGGTGGGAGTAGCTAAAAGCAGGCTTGAGCCGGGGGGAAAGGTGTTGGTTCACGGAGAGCTCTGGAAT
Source organism: Deltaproteobacteria bacterium (assembly GCA_003647435.1). Taxonomy (GTDB): domain Bacteria; phylum Desulfobacterota; class Desulfobacteria; order Desulfobacterales. The sequence continues at coordinate 327 of QMMV01000025.1, forward strand.
GCAGAAACAACGGGTACGATTGAGGCGGGTAGCAGGGTGCGCGAGGTGGGGGTGGATGGCCTGGAGCTAACGGTGAAGCAGGTTGAGTAGCCCAGCTTTGCTTCACAATTGGTCACATGGGAAAATGGTTGAATAGTAGAGTTCTTAACTACTCGACTACTCCACCAATTAACCATTAACTACAAGGAGGTTCTTATGATTACCACTATTGCCGGGATAATCCTGTTGCTATTTTTCCTGGCCTCTGCCATACGGGTTCTCAACGAGTATGAACGGGGTGTTGTCTTTCGTTTGGGGCGAGTGATTGGTGCCAAGGGCCCGGGTTTGATCATCCTGATTCCTGTTATTGATAAAATGGTGAAAGTGAGTTTGCGCCTCGTCGCCATGGATGTAGACCCTCAGGATGTGATCACCCGCGATAACGTATCGGTCAAGGTGAATGCCGTGATCTACTTTCGTGTGATGGACCCGGTCAAGAGCGTTGTTCAGGTGGAGAACTACATATATGCTACGTCCCAGATGGCACAGACTACACTTCGTAGCGTGTGTGGTGAGGCCGAACTGGATGGGCTTCTTTCCGAGCGGGAAAAGCTCAACCTGAAGCTGCAAGAAATCATGGACACTCACACTGACCCGTGGGGAATCAAGGTCTCAACAGTAGAGATCAAACATATCGATCTGCCGCAGGAAATGCAGCGGGCAATGGCAAAGCAGGCAGAAGCGGAGCGGGAGCGGCGTTCAAAGGTAATTAATGCACAAGGGGAATTTCAGGCGGCTAACAAACTGGCAGAGGCTGCGACCATCATTCAGGAACACCCCGTGGCCCTGCAGCTGCGGTACTTGCAGACACTTCGGGAGATCTCGGCTGAGAGCAATTCCACAACCGTGTTTCCGATCCCTATTGAACTTTTCAAGCCTTTTCTTTCCATGATCAAAAAAGAAGAGACGTAAGAGATAATAAGCCTGAAAAAGTCGAAAAAACCGTGATTCCCGGGTAGACGTAAGTCCACAAGTTAGTGAAAAGGGATCTCATTTCGGCCAGTGCCGGGAGATTCCGATAGTGCTGCCAGCGAGGATGAGCAACGCTCCAAGCCAGAGTGTGCTCATTCCGGGTTTTACGCTGATCTCGGCAATAAGGGCGGGGCAGCTCCTTTCAGCATCTTTTTTTGCGGCACACGCCGGCCCCTCATACGCAAGGCCGATCGCTTTTGCGGTTGCGTCTACCTTTACAAGCGTGATGTACGCTTGTTGCGGTCCGGGTAGTTTTACCTTGTTCGTCTCTTCTCGCGTTCCACCGATTCTTATGACCGGTTTCACTTTGACAGGGTTGCCCCCCTTGTAAGAGACCAGGATATCGGCACCCACACTCACGCTCCCGGAACTTTCTCTGTGCATCATACCTGATATATCAAAACCAGTAAATGTGAGTTCATAGTCATGAAAGCGGATCTTTTTCCCTTTTTCCAAGTAGAACCTACTCCCTGAATGAGCATTTTTTTGCCCGGGTTCATACTCGACAGGTGACAGATAGAGATCCCTGATTAAACCGCGCTTGATGTGAGGATGGGCATAGCGCTGGATCTGGCCACCTCGCATGCGCTCAGAATATATATCCGGCCGTGCCATGAATTGATGACTGCCGCTTTTCACGCTCACCGGCAGGTGAAGCCACATCCCTTTTGTGTTTGTTGAGATTGCTGCGCCATTAAATCTCATCTCGTGGCCCATAACGTTCTTCAGGATGTTCTGAGGCAGCAATACCTTTTGAGTCCGGTCATAGGCGGACGATGAGACAATGCCGACAAAGACCAGGCCGACTCCTAAGTGAATAATGGCGGCGCTCGATGCGATAGTCTTTTTTCTGATCAGCTTCACACTTAAGAAGAGATTGGTGGCAACGGCGGCGCCGGCAAACAGCGAAAGGAGGAATACACCTGCCCCGGGAAAACCGTTCCAGAGTGTTACAACTCCTGATACAACCCCTCCTGTTACAGGCCAGATCAGCCTGGGTGCGAGTTTCGAGACCTTATTTGCCCCCCACGTCAACAGCGGAATAAGGCTGAGCAACAAAAGGACAATAATCGCCACCGGCAGGTTTGTATCAACATAAAACTTGGTTGAGACCTTTGAGGGGTTACCAAAAAGGCGCGTTATAAGGGGGGCCGATGTGCCCAGGCCGATCAGCACCATAGAGGTAGACAAGAGCACAATGGCGGCCAGAAAACCGGATTCTCTGGAAACTATGTTTGCAGCCTCTTTTACTGATCGAATCTCCTTTGCCCTGACCACCAAAAGACCGATGGAGATGGCCATAAAAACAAACATGAAGATGACCAGCCAGCCTGTGATACCGAGCTCAACAAAAGAGTGTACAGAAAAGTCCGCCAGGACTCCTGACCTGGTGAGAAAGGTGCAGTAAATGACAAGCAGAAACGAAAAAGCGGCCAGCACGAAATTGGTTTTCCGCAATCTTCCCCGCACCTTCTGGAGAATCATGCCGTGAAGCAGAGCCGTGCCCGCCAGCCATGGCAAGAGTGAGGCATTCTCTACCGGATCCCAGCCCCAGTAGCCACCCCAGCCGAGAACTTTGTAGGACCAGTAGGCGCCGATAAAGATCCCAGCTCCGAGGGTCAGGAACGAAAAGACGGTCCAGGGGAGGGCCGCGTTTACCCATCGATCATATTCCCTACGCCAGAGGGCGGCCACTGCGAAGGCAAAAGGGATGGCAAATGCGGCATAACCGAGGAATACCACGGGGGGGTGAATCACCATCCAGGGGTCCTGCAGGAGCATGTTCAGCCCGTTGCCGTCAACCGGAGTGAAAGAGAGCATTTGAAAGGGACTCTGCTTAATCAGCAGAATCATCAGGAAGATATTGTTCAGGTTGTAAACAAGCATTACCTGCGGTTCCATATCTCGGGCCTTGGAGATAAGGATCAAGCCGAGCCAGGATGATAGGAGTACCCATAGTAAAAAGCTGCCTTCCTGCCCTGCCCAGAAAGAACTGATCAGATACTCCAATGGAAGGTCGCGGCATGAATACCGTGCAATGTAGCTGTAGACAAAACGGTGGTCCAGGATGAAATACATTAAAGAGATAGAGGCAATGGTAACAAGAATGGCAAAGCAAAAGAGACTGAGATGGGCGGCCCCCCGTGCAACCGTGCTATTCTTCTTGACATTGAGCACCAGATAAGAAGCTGATGATATACATATAGCAATTAGAGCCAACCACATTGTAAGATTACCAAAATTCATCATTTTCCCTTAACGCGCCCTTCGTATTTTGTGGGGCATTTTACCAGGAGTTGCCTCGCCTGAAAGACCTGCTTCTGGGGTGCGTATTTGCCTATAACTACGATCTTGTTGACATCGTCGAAATTTGCAGGTTTTGAACCGGCATATTCCACCACCATTTCATCGCCACTATCTTCCCGCAGTGTAAAAATCAGTACGTTCCTGTCAAAATCGTATTTTTTCGTTCCCTGAACCGCGATGCCGGCTACCTGGACCGGCTGGTCGGTCATCTTTGCCTCTTTCACAGTGACGTAAGTGGTAAGCGTTGACTTGAAAGAGCGTGCGGCCATTACCATAGCAAAAACGATAACAACACCCCCGATGATGTAAGATTTCTTTGACATACTCTATTTTAGTGCGATGTTTCAGAATTTCTTTGGGCACTTATCCCTTCTATCTTCTTGATCCTTCGATCCAGGACAAACAGATAAAAGGCTATGCCAAACCAGATGACAAGATTAACCGCCATGACAAAACCGAGACCTTCTTTCATTATTCCCCCTTTATATCGTTCACCGTTGACCTATATTCGGCTTCTTGAAACTTTCTATTTTCGATATCCTTATCTTAATCTGCAGGATCCACAGATATAATCCGGTGTAAGCAAGCAATGATCCAAGAAACACCACCAGCGTCTCCGGGTCCATAGCAGGCTTTGCAGGGCTCATCGTGTTTTCAGGGTGCAGCGAAGCCGTGATCCTCGGGACCACAAAGACCAAAAACGGAACAGTTGCAAAGGCAAGGATCGAATAGACTGCCCCAAAGACGCGTTTTCGCTCCTCGTCGGGTACCGCTGAGCGCAGGGCAAAATAGGCGCCGTAGATCATGAGGAGTATGACTATGGATGTTTCCCTCGGGTCCCAATTCCAGAATGACCCCCAGGTAGCTCTGGCAAAGATAGAGCCGGTTATCGTAGCCAAAAGACAGAACACAAATCCCAGCTCTGCGGCCGATTGGGCAAGATAGTCCGCTCCGGGGTTGCGTTTGGTAAGATAAAGCAAACTCCCCACCATGGACAACAAAAAAGAGAATGTTGCCACCCATGCCTGAGGAACATGGAAAAACACGATGCGTGATGTCTCTCCGGGAAAGCCTGTTGCCGGCCCTGCATAGAAAAATGCAGCGACAATAACAACGGCCATCCAGGTTATCAGAAGGATTTTACAGATCATAATCTCAGATAAGATCTCCGCATATATTCTATTCTTCCCAAACGAGCGGAAACAACAGCAGTGACATTGTAATCATTATGATTACATAAGCAAGAGAGATCTTAACCTCAGGCCATCCCGTTACCCCAACTCCTATCGCGGCCCTTTCACACCCTTTGATCCCCGTGATCATAAGGGGTAAAAGGAGTGGAAATGACAGGGCTGAAAACAGCGCCCCTCTGGCACTTGCCTGTGCAATCATAGCCGCAACCACCGTGGTACCGGCGGCAAGGCCAAAGCCACCGCTGATAATCATTGCTGCAAAAAAGCCGAAAGATTCTATCTTATACTCCATCAAGAGGATAAACAACGGCACAATAATCGATTCGAGTGCCAGCAAAAGTGTTAGGTTAAAAAACAACTTTCCCAGGAATACGGCCTGGGGACGAGCGGAAAGCCTCAATACATCAATAGTCCCTGCTTCCCTCTCTTTTACAAAGGAGCGGGAAAGACCAGATAGTGCTGAAAAGACCAGAATAATCCACAGTAGCACTGCATACAGGAAAGGCTTTTCAGTCTCACCGATGCGGAAAGACCCTATTGAGAAACTCACTGCAATAAGGGTAGTTAAAGCGAACATCAGGATTGCGTTGGCTGCATAGCGCGTCCTGAATTCGCTGCGCAGGTCACGGAGCCAGATTGCAATCGCTTCACTTAGATAGGTTGATGACCCTGTCTGCGTATTCGACCTCCCGCTCTTCGTTGGATGCTATTACCGTCATGCCAAAGCTGCGCTGATCCAGGATGATCCTCTCTACAACTTTCATTCCTTTGCTGTCAAGATTGCATCCCGGCTCATCTAACAACAAAAGCGGCGGGTTGTGGAGGAGGGCTTGAGCGAGCTTCAATCGCTGTATCATGCCGGAAGAATAATTCCTGCACATTTTATTGGCCTGTTCGCATAACCCCACACGCTCCATGAGATCGAGACACTTTTCCCGGTTATGGGGTATGCCGCGGACCCTGCAGAAAAATTCCAGATTTTCAAGGGCTGTTAATTCTTCGTAAATAGCAAGGGAGGGAGCAACCATCCCTATGAGTTTTCGCTTCCGCTCTTTTGATATGGGTTCATTGTCAAAAAATATTTGAACTTTACCCGCTGATGGTTTTACGAGGCCCGCAATTATGCGCAGCAGAGTGCTTTTGCCGGAGCCATTCCATCCCGCAACCGCCAGGGCCTCTCCTGTCTGCAACTGAAAGGAGATGTTCTGCAACAGCGGCGTTGCAGAATAATGTTTGGAAACATTAGTGACTCTCAGTGAATACATCACGTGTATGTTAATACCATACAGCCAGGTTAGATTCAACCAGATCCCTTGTGTCCTGGAAGTCAGCCGAAATTTCGGTGTTGCGAAATCGAATACAAAAACCCTTGACAATAAGAGCAAGACTCCTTAGACTGAAAAAAAGTTTGAAGCTTCTATAAGTTTGCGGGATGTTTTTATGATAAGACCTAAGATCATTACCGGCTCCGTCATTCGAATTTTCGAGGTAGTAGGGGTAATTATACCTTTACTGCCGGCTGGAGGCCTGGTAATGGCTTAGGTTGATTTAACTTGGCAATCACCAAAATCCGTTACCAGGTTTCCTGGTGACGGATTTTTTTTGTTCTGCAGGAAAACGAAAACACCAACGAGGGTATCATTGATTTGGCTTCTTGAAAGATGCCCTTGAAGCTTTTGGGGGCCTGTTTGTTTCATCAGGCTAAACTGATACAAGCGAGGTTTATGCTATGCAATCGATCCTTATTTTTGACACAACATTAAGAGACGGTTCGCAGGGTGAAAAGATCAATTTTTCCGCTGAAGACAAGATCCGAATCGCCCGGAAATTAGATGGTGTCGGGGTTCATTACATTGAAGGCGGATGGCCTGGTTCGAATCCGAAGGACGTGTGCTTTTTTGAGCTGGCCCAAAAAGTTCCTTTCAAGTATGCTCGGATTACTGCCTTTGGAAGTACAAGAAGGCCACATACTCCCTGTAGCCAAGACAAAAACTTGGAGGCAATTCTGAAATCTGAGACTCCCACGGTAACTATCTTTGGCAAAAGCTGGGATCTTCACGTAAGAAAGATCATGAAAAACAGCCTTGAGGAAAATCTGTCCATGATCTATGAGACTGTAGCCTACCTTCGGTCTCGGGAGCGTGAGGTCATCTATGATGCAGAACATTTTTTTGATGGCTACAAAGATAATCCGGAGTATGCCCTCAAAACCCTGGATGCTGCAGCTTCGGCGGGTGCTGACATAATTGTGCTGTGTGATACGAATGGCGGGACGCTTCCTTTTGAAATCGAAAGAATCACAAAAAAAGTGAGTTCCCGGATTCCGGTGAAGCTTGGCATCCATGCCCACAATGACTGTGGTCTTGCAGTGGCTAATACAGTAGCTGCCGTTCGCAGCGGCGCTGTTATGGTTCAAGGAACTATCAACGGATATGGAGAACGATGTGGCAATGCCGACCTCACTTCAGTCGTGCCTGTGCTCCAGCTCAAGATGGGGCTGTCGTGTATGACCGATGAGAATCTGCGGCATCTCACAGAGCTGTCCCGCTATGTGAGCGAGGTAGCCAATATGACACCCTTTAACGCACGCCCCTTTGTGGGCCAGAGCGCCTTTGCGCACAAGGGAGGGATCCATGTGAACGCTGTCATGAAAACACCAAAGGCTTATGAACATATAGCGCCGGAGGCAGTTGGAAATGAACGCCGCGTGCTTATCTCTGACCTTTGCGGGAGGAGCGCTATAGATTACAAAGCCAGAGAACTGGGAGTGAAATTAGGCGGAAAAGGATTCAACAGCAGGAAGATTTCTACAGAAATAAAGCGATTAGAACATGAAGGATATCAGTTTGATGCGGCCGAAGGGTCTTTTGAGCTTTTGTTAAAGAGACTCACAGGTCAATTTGATCCGCTTTTTCGGTTAGAATCGTTCAGAGTTGCCGTTGAAAAAGAGAAAGACCTTCCCTGCAGGGCATATGCAACCATCAAGGTACGTGTAGGTGATCAACAGGAGATTACAGCGGCAGAGGGCAACGGCCCCGTCAATGCCCTGGACAATGCCTTGAGGAAAGCCCTGAACAAGTTTTTTCAAGTTGATCTGGAGCAGATGCATCTTGTTGATTTTAAGGTGCGCGTGATCGAAGGGAGTGACGGTACATCGGCCCGGGTGAGAGTTTTCATAGAATCCCGTGATCAAAAGCGCATATGGGGTACCATAGGAGTTTCTACGGATATTATTGAAGCGAGCTGGCAGGCCCTGGAGGACAGTTTTCAGTACAAACTCTCACGCACTCGAGATGTATCACTTTAGTGCTTTCAAAAAACAGACATACGGAGCGGACAGGCCATCCGATTGGAGACTGGCTCACTGTTTGAGTTTGAGACGGTTTCCAATCGGATGGCCTGTCCGCGATAATATTTTCAAAAAGCTAAACTGATACAAATTTTCATTTTTCTGCCGGGCCATTGCCCAAACAAAGATTCCTTTGAGAGGTCATTAAAACGTTTTTTCGCTAACAAATCCTGGCGAAGCGGAAGATCAGCCATGTCAACTGTTTGAGCCCGTAGGGCAAGTTTTGACATCGCCTGTAGAAAGCCTTAGATTTGTCAAAAAACGTTTTAGACCAAGCGAAAAGGGATTTGGGCAACAGGCCGTCTGACACCTGATACTCTTTTTTTCACGCTCAGTTACCTGCCTGCCAGCAGGCATGTGCTCGACTTTGAGGCGGTCTACCTCGTAGTTGCATAAGTTGCGAGGAAGATGTACCATTCAAACACAAAGCACTGATGACAAATGACGAGTGAGCAATGTAGAGGAGGAAATATATTGAAGACACTTACAGGAGCAAAGATTGTGATGGCTGTTTTAAAGGAAGAAGGAGTCAAAACTATCTTTGGTTACCCCGGTGGTGCTGTTATTGACATTTATGACGAACTAACCAGGACAGACATCCAGCATATCTTAGTACGCCATGAGCAGGGTGCAGTGCATGCGGCCGATGGTTATGCACGGGCAAAGGGGGCTGTGGGCGTGTGTCTGGTCACATCCGGGCCAGGGGCAACCAATACCGTGACCGGGATTGCCTCTGCTTATATGGATTCTATTCCGATACTCGTTCTCACAGGTCAGGTTCCGACTGCACTTATTGGAAATGACGCCTTCCAAGAGGTAGATATTGTTGGAATCACACGCCCTTGCACCAAACATAACTATCTTGTCAAGCGCACTGAAGACCTTGCCCCGGTCTTAAAAGAGGCCTTCTATGTGGCCCGATCGGGACGTCCGGGTCCTGTTCTGGTGGACCTCCCCAAAGACGTTATTCAAGGCAAGACGGGCTACAAGCCCCTCACGGAACCGAGGCTTGCCTCTTACAAACCCACTTACAGGCCTAACAAAAAGCAGTTGCACAGGGCCGTGGAACTGATTAAGAAGGCCAAAAGGCCTGTTATCTTTTCCGGTGGCGGAACAATTCTTTCGAACGCATCGAGGGAATTGATAGAGTTTGCAGAGAAACTGCATGCCCCTGTCACGGCCTCTCTGATGGGTCTTGGCAGCTTTCCCGGGACCCATCCGCTATGGCTTGGAATGCTGGGTATGCACGGCACCTATCGTGCTAATATGTCTATCGGGGCGTGCGATCTTCTTATTGGCATTGGTGTCCGTTTTGACGACAGGGTAACAGGCAAAGTCGAGGAATTCGCTCCAAACGCCAATATCATCCATATCGACATTGACCCAACATCCATTAGCAAGAACATCCCGGTGACGGTTCCGATTGTTGGAGATTGCAGGATTGTCCTGAAGGAACTCAACGGGCTCCTTGATGCCGACAGGGTAAAGATTGACAAAAAAAGTCGCGAAAACTGGCTTAAGCGGATAGAAAAATGGAAAAGTACCAACCCGTTAAGCTATGAGCAAAAAAATACCATCAAACCTCAATATGTGATAGAGAAGCTGTACGAATTAACCAAGGGGGATGCCATTATTACCACTGAGGTGGGGCAAAATCAAATGTGGGCAGCCCAGTATTACCACTTTGATTCTCCCAACTGTTTTATCACATCTGGTGGACTCGGCTGTATGGGCTTTGGTCTCCCTGCCGCCATTGGTGCCCAGGTGGCCTGCCCCGGTAAAAAAGTTGTGGACGTGGCTGGAGATGGGAGTATCCAGATGAATATCCAGGAGCTGGCAACTGCCGTACAATACAAACTGCCAGTAAAGGTAGTTATCTTAAATAATAAGTATCTGGGTATGGTGCGCCAGTGGCAGGAACTCTTTTATGAGAGGCGATATGCTTATACGGATATCGAGCACTCTCCTGATTTTGTGAGGCTTGCAGAGGCATATGGCGCTTTAGGGCTAAGGGCAACAAGGCCTCAGGAGGTTGTTCCTGTACTCAAAAAAGGGTTGGAAAGCCCCCTTCCTGCTATGATGGATTTCTGGGTCGCACGTGAAGAATCCGTCTATCCTATGGTTCCGGCGGGGGCGGCGATTACCGAGATGCTTTTAGTTTGATGTCAAGGCAAAGGATGAGGTGAATCATGCAGAAACATATTATATCCTTGCTTGTGGATAATGAACCAGGCGTCCTTTCACGGGTGGCAGGTCTGTTCAGTGGTCGCGGTTTCAACATAGAGAGCCTTTGTGTGGCAGAAACCATGAACCCTTCCGTTTCCCGCATGACCCTGGTTACTCGCGGAGACGAGCACATCGTCGAGCAGATCAAGAAACAGCTTAACAAACTGATAAATGTGATTAAGGTACATGATCTGACCGGAACAGAATTCGTGCAACGGGAGATGGCACTCGTCAAGGTTAAAGCCAAACGGGATTACAGGGCGGAGATATTGAGAATTGTGGACATATTCAGGTGCAAGGTGGTTGATGTGAGTCCGACCCACTATACAATTGAGGCAACGGGTACGGCGGAAAAGCTCGGAGCGATTTTAGGCATGTTGAAGCCGATAGGAATAAAAGAGATTGCCCGGACGGGGGCTATAGCCCTGTCGAGGGAAAAGAAAGGGAAGGAAGGTGCTTATGGCAAAGATTAATTTTGGAGGTGTTTGGGAAGACGTGGTTACTTCGGACGAATTTCCTCTCGAGAAGGCCAGAGAAGTCCTGGCCGAAGAGACTGTCGCCGTGCTTGGTTATGGTGTGCAGGGACCGGCACAGGCAATGAACATGCAAGACAACGGTATCTCAGTTATCGTTGGTCAGCGGAAAGGGAGCGAATCCTGGGAAAAAGCTGTTAAAGACGGTTTTGTACCCGGCAAGACGCTGTTTTCGCTGGAAGACGCCGCCGAGCGGGGGACTATAGTCCAGTATCTTATATCTGATGCCGGGCAGGCAGCAGCGTGGCCAAGGATCAAAAAGTGCCTCAATGAGGGAGATGCCCTTTATTTTTCCCATGGTTTTTCCATCGTTTATCGGGAGCAGACGAACGTGATTCCGCCTGACAATATTGATGTAATCATGGTTGCCCCGAAAGGTTCCGGGAGAAACGTCCGATTGAACTTCCTCGATGGTAGCGGTATCAATGCAAGCTATGCGGTTTTTCAGGATTTTACGGGAAGGGCCAAGGAAAGGACCCTTGCGCTGGGGATTGCAATCGGTGCCGGATATCTTTTCCCTACCACCTTTGAGAAGGAAGTCTACAGTGATCTTACCGGCGAACGCGGGGTTCTTATGGGTTGTCTGGAAGGGATCTTCGAGGCCCAATATGAAGTGTTACGCAAACACGGGCACAGTCCGAGCGAGGCGTTTAATGAGACAGTGGAAGAGCTGACACAGAGCCTCATTCGCCTTGTGGCCGAAAATGGGATGGACTGGATGTATTCCCATTGCAGCACAACTGCTCAGAGAGGGGCACTTGACTGGCGACACAGGTTCCGCGATGCAGTCACCCCGGTCTTTGAGGAGCTTTATGAGAGTGTGGTTTCAGGAGAAGAGACGAGGATTGTTCTTGAGGCCAACAGCGCACCAGACTACAGCGAGAAACTCAGAAAAGAGCTGGATGAGATGAAAAACTCCGAGATGTGGCAGGCGGGCGCTGCTGTACGCCGGCTCAGACCTGAAAACAGGAAAAAGAAGCAGCAGTAGTTGTAACAACTTAGGTTTTTGAAGACGGATCTATTGTTCAGTGTAAACGGCCTGTTGCCCAAATCCCTTTTCGCTTGGCCTAAAACGTTTTTTGACAAAACTAAGGCTCGCTACAGGCGATGTCAAAACTCGCCCTCCAGGCTCAAGCAGTTGACATCGCTGATCTTCCGCTTCGCCAAGATTTGTTAGCAAAAAACGTTTTAATGACCGCTCAAAGGAATTTTTGTTTGGGCAACGGCCAGTAA
>QMMV01000026.1 GCA_003647435.1 Deltaproteobacteria bacterium
ATCTTTTTCGGGAATATCTCTAACCATCCCGATGCGCCACTGCGACGGACTGAAATAAAGCGGATTAGGGACATGGGTTTGTCCGTCCTGACAGTAGGCCATGGAGGAGATATCGGCCACCTGGAGGGCAAGAAGGCGCTTTCCGTAATGAGCAAGGCCCGCATAGGCATCAACGTCATGGGGCCCGCCTCGACGCTCCCGCACCGGATTTTCGAGTACTCGGCCGCAAATCTATGCGTGTTGACTACAGTAACAAAGGAAATTTCCGCATGTTTTGACCCCGGCAGTGAACTCTTGTCTATCAATCACCCGGAGCTCTCCGCTGTGCTCTTCGATAAGAACTTATGCCGTGAGGTGGCGGAGCGTGGGCGTGCACGTTGTCTGAAGGACCATACTATCGGGCGTCGGGTTGAAACTATTCTTAGCGTGCTTCGGCAGTTGGCTCTGTGATTGGTGTACAACGAACGGCCGAGGCATAAAATAGAATTTTGCTATAATTTCCCGGAGTGTCGAGCTTTATTTATCCTTAGAAGATGATAGCATATTTTGGCGAGGTTGAATCAAATAACCTTGGAGATGTGGCAGTTTATAATGTCTTACGTGATTGTTACTCTCTGGGCAAGTCGATAATACCTCTCCCGATAGGGAGGGAGTTGATGGAGTATTTGCTTCAAGGTCGGCTGACGCGATATTCTGCGGTAATGATTGGTGGTGGTACGCAGTTCACTGGCATAAATGCAGAATATCTGAAAGCATTGGTTCAATGCAATGATAGAGTATGGAGTTTCGGCACCGGTGTTGGCAGTTGTGGATTCTGCGAACCTCCAGAAGCTGACTTATCTGAAATCGTTTGTTTCTTGAGTCGTATTAGCCCGTTGACTGTTAGAGGGCCTTTATCACAAGACACTCTTTCTAAGTATGATATTCATTCAGAAATAATTGGTGACCCCGCTTTAGGGTATGCCAAGGAGCGCAATTCTTTTCGTGGAGGCAGAAAGATATTGGTCAATTTAGTTTCGCCTGTGGACACCTATGAGAAGATAGCATATCAAAGCTTTATTGCAAATATAGCAGCTTCACTTAGTGTGCTCCGTTCGAAAGGATGGCTCATTTCCTTTATGGCGTTAGGGCCCGGAGATTATGGTTATATAAACAAGTTTAGAACTGCATTCGGTTTTTTTGACTCTGAAATAGCTGAGATATATACAAGCGTTGATGATTTTTTTGAAGCTTTGCGAGGAGCGGCTTTATTTCTTTCGATGAGATTGCACGGCGCAGTACTTGCCTCGTGTGCAGGTGTTCCATTTCTGTTATGTAACTATCGTTCAAAATGCCACGATTTCGCAGCGTTGATTCAGCAAGAGGAGCTGCTGTTGTCGCCGAATAGCTCGGCCTCAGAGATTATGTATTCTATTAACTACTTATTTAGCAATAGCCATAAGATATCTTCTGCTATCAGGAGCAAGGCACTTTACTTTCGCGATAGACAGTCAAAGTTTCTGAAAAAGCAGTTGTGCAGTTAGTCCCCATGGATAAATCGAAATTTGCGAATGGGCACATTCATCACCCAGCCTTCAGCTTTCAGCAAAAACAATAAGAAACTGCATTAAGCTGACTGCTGATCACTGACAACTTACAACTCCATTCAGCAATCTTGGATTTATGGATGGATGCCGGTTAATACAATGAGGCAAGAATTGGGTTTGCTTTTCTCTGTAATTATTCCGACATATAGGAGGCGTGATGCCCTGCGAAATTCACTGCAATCATTGTCTACTCAAACACTAGATAGGCGTTGCTTTGAGGTTGTCGTTGTAAATAATTTCCCAGAAATTGGAGTGAATGATATAATAAATGAATATTCTTCCTTAATCAACATTATCTCCCTTGACGAACCTAAGGTCGGTGCCCACCAAGCCCGAAATCTTGGCAGCAAATTTGCTAATGGTCGCTATCTCGTCTTTCTTGATGACGACTGTGAAGCCCATCCGTCGCTTCTTGAACGCTATCGCTCCGCCATTGAGCTATATAGACCTGTTATTGCAGGTGGTAGTATCGATATAAAATGGGACAATGCGCCGCCTTCATGGGTTAGACCTTTTGAGTTTCTGATGGGGAAAATAGATTTTGGTAAGGCCTGCTTTTGGCTTCGTGAAGGGCAATCAGTTTGTGGGGGGAATCTCCTTATTAGACGCGATTTCTTCAATAAAATAGGGGGAATGGAACCAGACCAAGTGGGAAAAATCATTCTTGGATCTGGAGACGTTGCGCTAAGTTTATCTGCCAATCGTCACGGACACAAGGTTTTGTGGGTTGGCGATGCTAAAGTTTGGCATCATCAAAGGAGGTGCGTTAATGCAAGGCTCCGTGATTTGATGCGCAGAGAATTTAACAATGGGATAATGACAGCCTACGAGTTCAAAAAGAAAGTACATAGATCATCGAAGTTAGGACTTGTGCCACTTTCCATCAGACTTCTTGTGACCTCAATAAATCAGTTTTTTCGGGGTGCTCTGGGCTTTAACAAGTGTGCCTTGGTTAGTAGCTGCCTTGCTTTAAGTACACTGATTGGCCTTCACTGGTTTTACTTTTATAAGAGTCGTATAGTACCGTACCCCGAATTATCTTCTCTGAATTCTGCAACAGTTACAAAATCGGATCTAACTGCTTCGTAATCGCCCAATAAAAAGCGGTAGCAGAGCTTTTTCTCCACCGGTGTTGATAGGGCGAGACCTTTGCACAACCTCTTTTCCACTCTTTTGTATGAACTTTTTGACCCATCCATGGGCTTGCTCACTAAATCCCAACAACTCGGCCTAACGGCCTCAAACAGTTTGTGATTTGCCCACTGGCGTGGGCCGTTTCCCCCGTTAAATTTCCCGAAGGGAACCCTGTTTAAGGGGGTAAACTTCGCCCGACAAACAGACCAAACCAACCAAACAGACCAGATAGACCAAACAGACTAGACCGGTGCCCCAAAAAGTTCATAATGGCCGTTCAAGGGAGTTATGCAAAGGTCTCAGGGCGCTGTCAGTTACTCTGTTCCTGAGAGAGACAAGGTCTCTGCCGAAATTCTTTCTGAGTGCCTGACCAGCTCCACTTCGGGCTCGAAGGAAGCCTCGAGGCGGGAAAAAGACTATCCCTCATCCTTTCCTGATACGCCCGTCTTCCTCTCTTTATTCAGATATTCTTCCGAAAGCAGAGAAGCCGTGATTAAAAAAATAACACATAAAAACAGAATAATAGCAATTATAATTGAGAGCAGTTATAGAAATGATGGAATCACATTTTTTACCCCTGATGATTTTTCGCAGCAACTCGCCTATATGAAGCGACCTTTAGGGTATCAGATAGCTCCGCACATACATAAAGAGGTTAATCGAAACGTTCAGCATACACAAGAAGTTTTGTTTATCAAGAAAGGGAAGATAAAAGTTGATTTGTATACACATGAAAAGGAATACTTAGAATCCACAATTCTTGAAAGTGGGGATGTGATACTTCTGGCATCGGGGGGCCATGGATTTACCATGCTGGAAGAAAGCGAGATGATCGAGGTCAAACAGGGCCCTTATGCTGGCGATGAAGATAAAGAAAGGTTTTAGGGTTGGAGCGACAAGAGATGATTCCTGTTAATGAGCCAGCGTTTACCGAGCGTGAAAAGGAGCTTCTAGTCCAATGCGTTGAGACCGGCTGGATTTCCAGTGAAGGGCCTTTTGTCCGGCGTTTCGAGGAGATGTTTGCGGAATTTGTTGGTGTCAAACACGGGGTGGCGGTATCCAGCGGGACGGCGGCCCTTGAGGTAGGCATCGCTGCCCTCGAGTTGGAGACTGGCGATGAAGTGATTATGCCGTCATTTACCATAATCTCTTGCGCTATGGCCATAATCAGGAACGGCTTGCGTCCTGTCTTGGTCGATTCGGAAAGCAAAACCTGGAACATGGACCTCAATCAGGTAGCTGACAAAATCACCCCCCGGACCAAGGCGATCATGCCAGTTCACATTTATGGCCACCCTGTCGAGATGGATCCGCTGTTAGAGTTGGCGGAAGAGCGCGGATTGTACGTCATTGAGGATGCTGCTGAAGTGCACGGCGCTGAATATAAAGGACGCAAATGCGGTTCAATGGGGCATATGGCGGCGTTTAGTTTTTACGCAAACAAGATTGTGACAACTGGCGAAGGTGGGATGGTTGTTACCGACGACAGCCACTTGTCCGGTAGGTTGCGTTCGCTTAGAAACCTTTGTTTTCGTCCGGAAAGAAGGTTTGAGCATCAAAAATTAGGCTATAACTTCCGTATGACAAACTTACAAGCCGCTGTTGGTGTTGCCCAGATGGAAAGAATAGATGAATTGCTCAAGCGTAAGATATGGCAGGGAGAAGAATACAGAAAAAGACTGAAAAACATAGATGGAATCAAGTTGCAGGCAGTGAAAGACTGGGCAAGACCTGTTTACTGGATAAATGGGATTGTTTTACATGATGATGTCCCAATGGATGCATTTGAACTTGCAAGTAGATTAAGTGAAAGAGGTGTCCAAACCCGGCCATTTTTCCGGCCCATGCACGAACAGCCGATATTTCAAAAGATGGGCTTGTTCAATGAAGAGCATTATCCGGTTTCAGAACAACTGGCGCGCCGAGGGCTCTACCTACCCAGCGGGATGGCTTTAACAGAAGAGCAAATAGACACTGTTTGTGCTCATTTGATTGACTGTCTTAAAGGAAAGTAACAGTATGGCAGCTGTCTTTGGAGAGTATTCAGTATATTACGATCTGCTGTACAAAGACAAGGATTATGGAAAGGAATGCGATTATCTTGAATACCTTTGGACACAATATAGTGATATCCCTGTAAAATCTGTATTGGACCTGGGGTGTGGTACTGGCCGGCATTCAATAGATCTAACCCAGCGGGGTTTTGACGTGCTTGGGATTGACAGGTCTGAAAAGATGCTTGCGCAGGCCGTAAAAGGGGCAGAAGCTAAAGGGCTGAAAATAGATTTTAGAAAAGGAGATATAGCCGGTTTTGAGGGAAAAAAAACGTTTGACAGTGCTATTTCAATGTTTGCAGTGATCGGATATCTTACCTCGAACGGGGAGTTGCTCTCGGCATTTAAAACTATCAGAAGGCACTTGAAAAAGGGCGCCCTTTTTATTTTCGATGTATGGTATGGCCCAGCAGTATTAAACCAGAAACCCAGCGAGCGGTTACGGATTGCAGGTGATGGTGCGGGGAAAATTTACCGGTTTGCATGCCCCAAAATCAATGCTTTGAAGAATACGGTACGGGTTGATTATGTTATATTGAAGCAGGGGGCTACTGAAGAGGTACGGGAATCCCATATCATGAGATATTTCTTCATTCCAGAATTAAAGTTGATTGCTAAAATGTGTGATTTTGAATTTATAAAAGCTTTGTCATTTCTATCAAAAAAAGCCCCGCCCTCATTGTCATCTTGGAATATGACCTGTATTTTCAAGGCAATATAGTAAGCTAATATGAAGATAGGAATACTTTTTAAGCATGCAAAAACTGGTGGAGGGATATACCAATACTTTCTTGCTTTAATGGATTGCCTCAGAAGCTTTAATGGTGAGGATAAGTTCTTTTTATTTCATTGCCACAACATAGAATCCCTTTCAGTTTACAGAAAAGCAGGTATAAAAACGATAACCCTGCAAAGCGAGAAGGATTCTTCTTTTAAGGTTGTTCATACGCATCGGTTAAATCCATGTCACGAGGCAATCCATAATGGGAAGAGGGTATTCTTCAGGACAAAGTCATTGACTTCAGAGTTAAAGATCGAGGCTGCGAAACATAAAATAGATTTAATGCTATACCCTGCGCCGGAGCGGGAATCGTTCGAAGTGGGTGTTCCTTATGTCATGGCCATCCACGACATTTCCCATAAAATACATCCCGAATTCAAGGAATTCAATTCAGATGGAATCTATGAACAAAGAGAGTACGTTTATGATAATGGAATTAAGAATGCATTTTTCATTATGGTAGATTCCGAGGTGGGCAAGGAGCAGGTGATGGATTATTATGACACAGAACGTGAAAAGATAAAAGTCCTTCCATTTATACCTCCTCCTTACCTTTTCAAAGAAAGCAACAAAGATAGTGCAGCCCGCGTCAGAGCAAAGTACCAGCTTCCAGATAAGTTCATATTTTACCCCGCTCAATTTTGGCCCCATAAAAACCATGAGAATCTCATAAGGGCTCTTCATTCCATCAAGAAAAGCAAAGGTGAGGAAGTCACTGCAGTTTTTGTGGGGGCGAAACAGGAAAGATGGAATGGTTTCAGAAAAATGATAAATTTGGCCAAGGCTTTGAAGGTAGAAGGTCAAATCATTGATTTAGAATATGTAGAATCCAAACGTATGCGTGCTTTGTATGAAATGGCTACTGCCTTGGTGATGCCCACATTCCTGGGCCCTACCAACCTTCCTATACTGGAGGCATTTGCCGTGGGATGCCCAGTTATCGCTTCAGACATAAAAGGTGTCCGGGAACAAGTGGGTGACGCTGGAATTTTAGCCGACCCGAATAGTCCGGAAGAGATTGGGATGGCGATTTATCGGGTCTGGACCGATGGGATCCTTCGTAGTGCGTTGGTAAAAAGAGGCCATGAAAGAATGAAGAGATGGACGCGAAAGGACTTTTCCAATGGCCTGAAAGCAATCATTGACTTATGCAGGGAAAGGTTAAACAAAAGAAAATAGAAAAGGTCGAAAATCTCAGTGGGATGCAGCCTGATGTACATGTGTCATGGACTCATATTATTCATGGGGAGAAATGATTTCCTCTGAGTCGTGTACCTCGGATTATGTGCTGAGAAATGACTCAAAGGAATGGGAAATTTTGCGCTCATATATTCCACTTAACAAAATGTGGTTGCAATATATCAGTGACAAGTTCTACATACGATATGAAGATTATTACCTTGACTTTGATAAGACAATCCAGCGCATTGCAGATTTCATCAGTGTATCGTCGTTGCGCGGTTTTGAAAAGCCTGTCAGGAATAAAAAAAGGATGTACTGGTCCAACAATTATCATCTGTTTCTCGACGAGGAGGTGTTTTCTACCCTTGTGAAGGAATTTTATCCCTTCATATCACAATACTGGCCAGAGAAGTTAAAAAGTCTGCGTTTTTAATCATTGTCCCAAACCATGAAGAAAGTTAGTATCATTATCCCCACCTTCAACCAGGCACAATACCTCCCCGCTTGCGTCGACCACTGCTTTTTCCAGACCTATCCGAACCTGGAGATCATAATCGTGGACGGGGGATCGACTGACGGCACAAAGGACTACCTCAAAACCCTGCACGAGGAGGTCCGGACACGCTGTGTAACGCCAGTCGTGGCTATGGACGAGGACGGGCGCATCGTGCGGGAAAGCCAACCGGCCTATGGGCGGGAAGGCAGGGAGATTATCATCCTCAGCTTCCCACAGGATATAGGTGCCACCCGGACATACAACCAGGGACTTCGCCGTGCCACAGGTGAATACTGCACCTACATTGTGGGTGATGATATCCCGCATCCCCATATGATCGAGGAACTCGCCTCTGCCCTCGAATCGAGTGGCGCGGATTTTGTCTACTTAGATATGCATGTTGTTGATGATCAGGGACGAATCATCCGGGAGAGGAGGATGCCTGATTACAGCTTTGAGTCATGTTTTGCCCGGTGGTATCACCTGGGCGTCAGCCACTTATACCGCACCGAATGGCATCGGAAGGTAGGGCTGATGGATGAGGCCATGAGACGAGACCTTGACTATATTTTTGTCACAAGTATCTATTACTATCCTGAAATTCGGGGTGCGTTATTGAGTAAGGGGCTAAGAGAAAGGGATGATCTTTGCCTGATTTGTTTTGCGCACCAGGAAATTGGACAAATTTGAGAACATATGGCGGATTTAAACGACATACTTTTCATGGGACATTTTTCAGAAGCTCCGGTTAAGGGTGCGATGTTTTATAACGGAACAATACATCGGGAGCACGACCTATGGCCGCTGCTGAATAAGGCAAAAGTGGTGATTGAGATAGAACATATTACTCTTTCCCGGCGATGTTACTACCGAAAATATCTCAGGTTTTTTCAGGGGCATAAATTCCTTGTCTTATGGGACTATGTTACGAGGAAAAACTATTTGAAAAACTATGCCATAGGATATGATAGGATATTTTCCGTTCATGCTCAGGCTGGAGATGAGATTTACGACCGGTGGGGGAAACCCGCAAAATTTTGGCCGCATGGTTACAATCCCAAAGTGTCATATCCTGTTGAAGATTGCCTGATTCGGTATGACATTGGCTTTTGTGGTTTTCTTGGCGAGCGGCCGGGATGGGAGTCAAACCCAATCTATTCAAAGAGGCGAGAGGTTGTAAGTGCGCTTCAGGAGCATTTTGGTGATAAAATGTGCGTCCGGGAAGGTATCTATGGTAAAGAATACAACCGCTTCTGGAATGAATGTAAGATTGGAATCAATTGTTCTCCATTGGGAGAAGCAACACTTCGAGTCTACGAGGTCCTTGCTACTGGAACTGCTCTTGTGACTGATAGAAGCAAAGACTTAGAACTTATCTTTAATGATGGTGAACACCTTTTAATGTATGACTCGCCCGATGAAGCTATTTCTTGTTGTGAACGCCTTCTTGCTGATCCAGAGATGAGAAAGTTTATAGCAGAAAATGGCCGAAGAGCTGTTGCCAAATACGAAAGGTCCGGGCAATACAGATACCTTGCAGAAGAGGCGATCAATTTTTTAGAAGAACACCCCCTAGGGGATATCCCGAAGATAACCCCATTCTCCGAGCCACTTCATGAGGAGCCAGTCTTTGCATGAAGAATATTAAGATTCAGATCTACGGGAATATTGCCGACTCACTCCCTGATGGGGTGACTTGGGCCTCTATTGCTTATGAGGATGAGTTCGCGGTCCGAGAACGGCTAACAGGAAAATTGTTAGAAGATTCTCCTGATCTTTGTTTAGAAATTCATACTCGACCATACTATGCTTATCTTATGAGAAAGGAGGTGCCTAAGGCTGTATACTTTTGCAATTTCCCTGGAGGATATTTTCACAACGAAGCCCTCTTAGACCTCTATGATTTTGTATTTTATGATAATATCATCGGAGAAAATTATTCAAGATTTCACTCAAATTGCTGCTTTCTGCCGCATTGGATGCCTGACGCCTTCCTTTCCGGAACGGGGATGCAGGGAAAAAGGAATTCTAACGAACTGTTGGGAGTAGTAACCAACGCGGCTTGCAGTAAGACATGGGAATTCAAAGAAGTTCAAGCAATACTCATGAAGTACAAGTCCCTGAATGGTAGTTGGTTCCTCGGAGAACCCGGTACACACGGTGTGCCTATTTTCCTTGGTGTATGTTTCAAGGCCGATTCTGTATATGTTGCCAGTGATTCGTCTTTTTTTGATTTAGGAAGAGAAATTGGGACAGGGGTCTTTGTAAGAGATAAACATCCATTTAAAATTGTGGATGAGCAGAAAGATAAGAAATTCAGACAGAAAAAAATAATCGAAAAACACCTTTTTTGCCGTAGGGTTGAGCAGATATTATCCTTTTGCTTCCCGGATCGTAAATAAACCAAAGTCGGGCGAATGCCGTAACAGTATGGTATTTGTTTATCAGAAGCTTGGAGAATACACATGAATCGTGAATACTATGCAACTACAGAACGTTATATTCACGAGGGCCCGCCACGTCGAACGACTCAGGAACGAATAGAGATAGTGATTGAGGTGGCCCGGCTCTTCAAAGTGAAAAAGGCTGCAGATTACGGGGCTGGAAGTGGAGACGTTTGTCTGTCACTTGCACGAGCTGGAATCAAGACCTATTCAGTGGATATTCCTGGGAAAACAAGTGAGTTTGCAGCTCGTCGATACCGGAATGCAGGACTGGACGTTGAGACACTCAGTCCCGAAGGCTTTCTCAGCCTTCCTTCGGAAAGCCTGGACCTGGTTACCTCGTTCGATGTGCTTGAACATCTGGACAATCCTTTCAAATTTGTTCACCAGGCATGGGAAAAATTGAGCTCTCAAGGAATTTTCATCCTTTCTGCCGATCTCCATAATTTTTCAGACGAAGCACATATAGCAGACCATTTCATATATGAACCTTTTTTAATCCAACTTGTTGAGAACGTAGGTTTTGAATTACTTGACTCAGCTATCCAATGGAGACCTCGCTTAAGAGAGACGAAATTTACCTTTGGCTCCATACGCGTGGATTGCTTCCGCAAAATTATGGCCGGCAGTTCGCCACTGGAACGATTCCAGCGTATGGCTGCCCGGTATAGTTTGAAGTAATACAGTTTTGTCCTTGATTTTGAAAACAAGGTTCTATCATTCCTCAATTCACCTGTAGAAAAAAAGCGTGAAAAAGGTCAGCATTGTCATTCCCACCTTTAACCAGGCACAATACCTCCCCGCTTGCGTCGACCATTGTCTCTTCCAGACCTATCCGAACTTAGAGGTCATCATTATTGACGGCGGTTCCACGGATGGAACCAAGAAATATTTGGCAGGCTTAGAGCAAGAGATTGCCACGCGAACCTGCAACCCAGTTATGGAAATGGATGAAGAGGGGAATATTATACGAAAAAGTATGAGCGTCTATCCTCCAGGGCGAGAGGTGAAAATAATTACCTTTTCCGAGGACATCGGTGCTACACGCACTTACAATGAAGGGTTGTGCCGGGCTACTGGTGAATACTGCACCTACATTGTGGGTGATGATATCCCGCATCCGCATATGATTGAAGAGTTAGTGCAAGCATTAGAAGAAAACAGTGCTGATTTTGTCTATTCTGATATGATAGTGGTTGAAGATACAGGGAAGATAGTACGCGAGATGAGGATGCCTGATTACAGCTTTGAGTCATGTTTTGCCCGGTGGTACCACCTGGGCGTCAGCCACTTATACCGCACCGAATGGCATCGGAAGGTAGGGCTGATGGACGAGGCCTACAGCTCTGCAAACGATTACGACCATTATCTCCGCTTTGCCATGGCAGGTGCCAGATTTTATCACCTGCCCAAGGTCCTTTATTCTGTGCGGTATCATGGTGACGGCAGAAAGACCGGCCAGCATACAGACCATAGATACGCAAACCTTATTGAGGAGTCAAAACGATGCGCCAGAAGGGCAAGGGAATGGCTGGCTCAAAACGGATTACGTGCATCAAGTACGAATTGCAAAGACGTATTGAAGAAGCGGTGAAGGGGGGTAACCTGGTTACTTTAAACCCGATTGTCCACGGTAAGTTAATGAACGAGCCGATTTCTGTAACCTGCCATAAGCCTTAGTCTTTCAGCGTGTTCCATTGTAATGATCCCTCTTTTGCCAGGCAGACTTGCTATCTCTTTATATTCGACAACAGGTTTTCCGGCACTCTTAGCTATGACATGCCTCCCGATGTCAAAAATCGCTTCCAATGAACGCCTCAAATAACTTTCGGCTGTGGCTGGCCTGTCGTCTTTTAGAAAATCCGTCTCGTCAAGGCATGATAGCTTTTTTAATTTCGCTACAGAGCTTATTACAAAGCCGAGTCTATCTTCTATCAGCTTCATATTCAAATTCGAAATAACCATTCTCGATAGCCTCCAGTAAATCCTTTTCATTCAGCTTGAATATTACCAGTTCATCCGATGCGAACATGAGGACTTTTTCTTCGTAGATATCTTTATATCTTTCATCTATCGCGTAAATGTTGATCCCTCTTATCACTTCGAGCTGGATTAGATGGTCAACCTCGTGCAAAAACAAAAGGTCCGATTTGAACGGAGACACAAGGTCCTGAAGGTCAAGACTCAGTGAGGCATAAACATCGAGGCTGTTTTGAGGGGGGTTGGTAAAGAGCACTGCAAAATCAATATCAGATTCTGGATCCGTCGGCTCTAAATGTTTCCCTTCTAACAGGGCCTTTCCCTGCTGTTTTTGAGAACCGGAAATATAAC
>QMMV01000027.1 GCA_003647435.1 Deltaproteobacteria bacterium
CGCCAGACGGTGAGCCTGCCTCTTTCGGCGAAGCTAACGGATGGGGATGTTGGGGATGTGGTAGAAGCGGTGAAAAGGATTTTGGAATGAGCATCATAAAAGGATTAAGAAAGATTACACCAATTCCGGTAAAACGTTTTGTCCGTGCGAAACTAAACCATCTGATTGGAACGATTAAAGCCCCTCGCATGGTATGGGGATACAGAGATTCTACCGGAGTATGGAGGCCCAGAACTCGTATTAGCGATACTGTATTTATGTATCATCCAGAGCGAATACGAATTCGTGATAATGTATTTGTTTGGCACTATACGATACTTGATGGAACAGGAGAATTGGAAATAGGCGAGGGGTCTCAAATAGGAGCTTGGGTAGGTATTTTTACGCATAGTTCACATATTGCGATCCGTATCTATGGCAATCATTATCAAGAAGTGCCTGAGCAACAAAAAAAAGGATATCCAGTCAGCAGCGTAAAGATAGGTAAATATGTATTTATTGGAGCGGGAGCAAAAATATTGCCTGGAGTTACTATAGGAAATGGGGCATTGGTCGCCGCTGGAAGTATTGTTAGCAAAGATGTTGGTGAATTTGAAATAGTGTCTGGAAATCCCGCTGAAGTTATTGGAGATACAAGAAGACTAGACAAACGTTACCTGAAAGACCCACAATTAATGGAATGGTATAACGAGTGGCAAAAGAAGTAAAAAATTTTCTGATCAACCGCCTTCACGACCGACAGCTCAAACAGTATGCGTCGAAATATCTTTCTGGTCGTCTCATCGACATTGGCTGTGGTACAAAACCGTACAAAGATTTGCTTGCTCCTTATATAACAGGGCATATTGGCATTGACCATGAAGAAACCCTGCATGATAAATCCAATATCGACCGTTTTGGGACTGCTTATGATCTCCCTGCTGAAGATGAAGAGTTCGATTCGGCTATCTGCACTGCTGTTTTAGAACATTTGGAAGAGCCGGAACTGGCGCTTAAAGAATGCCACCGCATTCTTAAACGGGGGGGGTAGCCATTTATTCAGTGCCTTTTATTTGGCATTTGCACGAAGAACCACGGGATTTTTATCGCTTTTCAAAATACGGCCTGAAATATCTTTTTGAAAAAGTTGGATTTGAAATTATTGAGATTAAGGCTTTGTCCGGCTTTTGGGTAACCTTTGGACAGTTCTTTGTTTACAACATTTACCGTTTTAACAGATGGCCTTTGAAATTTATTCCAATCATACCAGCGTTGGGGCTTGCAATTCAAGGGATCAGCTACTTGCTTGACAAGTTTGACAAGACAGAACAGTGGACATGGATGTATATGGTGGTGGCGAGAAAAAAGTGAATCTTAAATCGCAAGCAGTCTCTGGCGTCAAATGGAGCGGGGTATCAATGGGCGTAATGACTGCCCTCCGATTCATCACCCTGGCAGTTCTGGCACACCTCCTGTCTCCATCGGATTTTGGCCTGATGGGAATGATAATGGTAGTTATAGGCTTTGCTCAGGCATTTGCCGATATGGGCATATCAAATGCCATTATCCATCGTCAGGATGCAACAAAGGATCAACTATCCAGCCTATACTGGCTGAATATTCTTGCAGGCATAATAGTCTTTTTCGTAGTCTGTGCTTCCGCCCCTCTTGTTGTGGGGTTTTACCACGAGCCGCGCCTGTATCATCCGCTCTATTTAACAGCGGTAATATTTCTGATAACGCCATTTGGCCAGCAGTTCCAGATTCTCATGCAAAAGGAACTCAGGTTTAACGAGCTGGCAAAGATAGAGATAGCAGCCCCAATTGTAAATTCAGCGGTTGCAATAGTTTTGGCCTTCTCAGGCTTTGGGGTTTACTCCCTGATTTGGGGGCAGTTAGCTGGCACAACAACCAAGGTTTTAATGTTGCTCAGAACAGGATTGCGGAATTGGAGACCCGGCTTTCATTTCTCAAGGCGTGATCTGCGGGGATATCTAAGTTTCGGCCTTTTTCAGATGGGCGAAAGATCGATTAATTATCTGAATTCAAACCTTGATTACCTCTTGATCGGATCAATGCTTGGAGCAAAATCACTGGGATATTACACGCTGGCATATAATCTGATCATCAGGCCATCATCGCTGATTAACCCTGTTATCACAAAGGTTGCTTTTCCTGTTTTTTCAAGAATGCAGAATGATACCGCCAAGCTTAAGAGAGGATATTTAAAGGTTCTTCAATTATTGTCAACTGTAAACTTTCCAATTATGGCCGGTCTTGCCGTTGTTGCGCCTATAGCTGTTCCTGTGATCTTTGGTGAAAAGTGGCTGCCAAGCATAATTCTGATTCAGATTTTGGCCATTGTAGGTTTGTTACGTTCTACAGGAAGTCCTGTTGGTTCTCTAATGTTAGCCAAAGGCAGGGCTGACCTTGGTTTCAAATGGAACCTTGCGCTCACTGTTACCCAGATTCCCGGCCTTTATGTTGGTGCAAAGCTTGGCGGCACTGTCGGGGTAGCAATAGCTTTTGCTATTTTGATGTGCATCTATTCTGTATTTAACTATATCATCCTAATTCGAACAATGCTGGGTCCCTGCCTGCATGAATACATTACCAGCATGTGGCCGTCACTGTGGATGAGCGCGGCGATGGCAGTTGCAGTATTGTTCTCTGGTATATTCCTGCAAAACATGCCGGATCTGCTTATATTGATTATACAGGTCCTGTGCGGCATGGCTATTTATATGGGGCTGATGATGTATAGCCAGAAAATGCTCGTCGTTGAGATAAAAAATATGGTTTTAAACAGAGGGGTTACAGTTGCCAAATAGTAGCCGAGTCAATTTTTCCCCCATAAAGGTAATTCACAGCACACCAGTCTGGTTGCCACAGACGATGACATGGTTATGTAATCAGGTCCGATACCTTCCTCATGCTATTGAGTCGCATATCGTATGCGAGAAGACAGAAAATCTGGATCAATTTTACCTACCTAACATTCATGTTATCCCCAAAAAATCCCTGCTTAACCGATATGGTTGTTCAGGGATGAAAGGTGCTAAGCCGCTGGCGCGGTTATTCTGGCTGTGGAAGATGTGCCGAAAGATAAAACCAGATATAGTTCATTCTCACTTTGGCACAACCGGATGGTTTGATTCTTTGGTTGTGCGGCTAACCAGGGCAAAACATGTGGTTACTTTTTATGGTCTTGATGTAAATATGGTGCCAGTGCAAGACCCGAGATGGAAAAGCTGCTATAAGGCATTATTCAAGTCTGCCGACCTTTTTCTTTGCGAGGGGCCGCATATGGCACAATGTTTAATCACCATGGGATGCCCTCAAGACAAAGTAAAAGTTCAACACCTTGGGGTGGAGGTGAAAAAAATCCCCTTTAAACCGCGAAAATGGAAGTTAGGCGAGCCTTTGCGTGTGCTCATAGCCGCTTCTTTCAGAGAAAAAAAGGGCATCCCATACGCATTAGAGACGTTAGGGCGGTTACAAAATGAAGTGGACCTTGAAATTACCATTATTGGAGATGCTCTCCCTGAGCCACGAAGTCAGTCAGAAAAACAAAAAATTCTTCAAGTGATTGAGAAATACGGTCTTCAACCAAAGACTCGGATGCTTGGATTTCAGCCATATTCAGTCTTAATGGAACAGGCATATAAACACCATATTTTTCTATCGCCAAGCGTGACGGCTACGGACGGCGATACCGAAGGCGGTGCGCCTGTGTCTATTATTGAATTATCTGCCTCTGGCATGCCAATACTTTCCACAACTCACTGTGACATTCCAGAAATTGTTATTGATGGAGTGAGCGGGTATTTAGTGCCAGAAAGGGATGTGACTGCCTTGGCCGATAAGTTAAATTTTCTCGTTTCTAACCCTGATATGTGGATTCAAATGGGGCGACAGGGACGACATCATATTGAGAAAAACTACAACGTTAAAAACCAAGCTCACAGATTAGGGAAAATATATGATGAGGTGGTAAAGTTTTGACCAAGCATATGACGAGAATAAAGAAAGTGGAAAAAAAAGGCATCTTTCTTCTTTACGGGGGGTTGCCTAGGACAATAATAGAATCTCAAGTTATTGCTCACGTGAGGGCAATGCGCAAGGAAGGAGTTGATATTGAAGTTTGGTCTTACTGTGTGACAGAAGAATCTTATGTAGACGCACAGGAAATGCTCAAAAAATTGAACAACCAAAACATACCCATTAAGGTGTTCAGGGGATTTCGGCCAGCCTTGCCATTTTCCGAGGTATTAAATGCCATATTGTTGAAGCATCATTTAACTAAAACGAAATTCAATCCTTCTTTCATACGATGCAGAACTGAATATTCAGCCTCTGTTGCCGGCTTTTTAAAATTAACGAAAAAATTCACATTAATATGGGATTGCCGAGGTGATTCAGAAGAAGAGTTCCTACTTCAGAGAAAACAGTGGAGGGGCATTAAACGGATGCTTTCTTTCGCGAAGCTTTATGCTATTCGGACGAGATTGTTTTGGGCATCGAAACAAGCCGATAAAACAATCTTTGTTTCCGAATCTTTAAAAGAACTACATACCAAGAAAAAACATAATTATATATCTTCAGTGATCCCTTGTGTAGCTGATAGCACATATTTTTATTTTGATCCAACTTTAAGAAGTAATATGAGAAAACAGCTAAACTTAAATCCTTCAGATAAAGTCGTTATTTACTCCGGATCACTTGCTGTTTGGCAGTGTTTTGAGGAAACTTTTTGTTTAATAAAAAAATTTATTAATCAGGGCCCTAACTTCAAAGCGATAATATTAACACCAGATCTAAAGGCACTTCGACAATACTTGGGAGATTGTCCGGTGGAGAAGCTTTTATGTATTTCTGCCTCGCTGACAGAGGTTAATGCATACCTCAATGCGGCCGATTACAGTCTTTTGCTCAGGCGCCCTGGGCCAATTAATCGTGTTGCATCCCCCGTAAAATTTGCCGAATATTGCCTCGCTGGACTGCCGATTATTATGACAAACGCGGTTGAACAATCCTACCAATTGGCTAATCAGTTTGGCAATGCAATCACTTATGCATTTGGACAGGAATTAACATGGCCCGATATTTTTACTGATGCGGAAAGGTGCCAAATAGCTGAGCAGGCAAAAAGCGTTTTGTCTCATGAATATGTGTCAAATAAGTATCGAGAAATATATCAGAAATAAATTTAAGCAAACTGGAATCCTTGCAATCAATGATTATTATTGAAATTATTGTCTTAATAAGTTTGATAGGATTTATGGCAGTAATTTATTATTATCAAAGGGATGTAATATATCCAGCATTTGTCTTTTGCTTTATATGGACTATCCAAATAGCCGGATTGATTATATTCCAGAATTTATTTATTCCACTAAGTCCAGATGTTTTACTTATTGTATTAACTGGTATACTATTTTTCACAATTGGATGTTTTGTAGGGTCCAGAAAAGCTATATATATTAGTGATAAATGGCGATTAACTATTAGGGAGATTCAATGTAACAAAATATTTCATATAGTTGCTATTATTATTCTTCTCTGGGCTTTGTGGAATATTTATCTGATAGCAAGTAATGTGTGGTCTGGCGATTCTCTGTTGCTGAAGTTGATATCTCTCAGAAAAGCCATTGGTAAGGATAGAACGCCAGGTGGTTATTTTGGCATATTTTCATATTTTTCATCAATAGTTTTCGTGCTAACCATCCTTGCTTTTTTTAGTAAAATGAAAGCTGATAAAAAAGTTTTTAAATATGAGATTGTTTTTTATTTATATTTAATTATCTTTTTGGGGATGTCTTTTTTTTCAACCGGCAGAGGCAATATGTTGAAAATTTTCATTGTTATCGCCTTTTCTTATATCTACTTAGTAAGGCCAAAACCAAAGAAATTTTGTAAAGTTTTTTTTCTGTTAGTGTTTTTTGCTTTCTTTTTATTTTGGTCTGGTGGCATTCTTTTACATAAAGGTGACAACTCGAATTTTTACAGTGTGTTAAAGTCTATCGCTCTTTATCAATTTAGCCCTCTTCCTGCTTTATCTATTTTTCTACAATCGAAACACGATTTATTTTTTGGTCAGTATACATTTCGTTTTTTTCCCGCTGTTTTAAAAGCAATTGGGTTTGACGTAGAAGTTAAAAAAAGAGTTTTAGATTTTGTTCATATTCCAAACCGTACCAATATTTACACTTTTTATTATTCATATATTTCGGATTTTGGCGTGATTTCTGTGGGCTTTTTCCCATTCATTATTGGTTTGATACATGGCCAGATTTACAAGAAGGCTTTGCTGGCTAAAAATAATGATTTTATAGGATTTATTTTTGTTGTATCTTTTTTGCCATTATTAAATTCGACTGGAGGAGAGGCATATTTTAGTATGTTATCCACATGGATTCAGTATCTCTTCTTTGCCTACATCTTTACGCGAAAGATGTCTACAAGGTTGTTATTTCAAGCTAAATCTATTGGGTAATCATGATCAATAGCCCGCTGATATCAATAATTATCGTCAATTGGAATGCTGGACAACAGCTCAGTGGATGTCTGGAGTCCATCGCTAATGCAAATCTGGACGGATTTAACTTAGAGCGTGTGGTAGTGGTCGATAACGCCTCAACAGATGGATCGCTGAAAGGTATTGTTGATCTATCTTTGCCATTAACCATTATCAATAATACAGAAAACTGTGGGTTCGCGGCGGCATGCAATCAGGGAGCAAAAGATAGCCAATCGGACTATCTGTTGTTTTTGAATCCTGACACCCGTCTTTTTAAAGACTCGCTGATTAAACCTCTTGCCTTTATGGAACAGCCGGAAAACCAAAAAATCGGCATTACCGGCATACAACTTGTGGATGAAGATGGTCAGATCAGCCGTACCTGTGCCCGATTTCCGACACCAGCCATGTTTTTTTCAAAGATGCTTGGGCTCAATATCCTCTTCCCGCGACAATTCCCCAGTCATTTTATGAGCGAGTGGGACCATGGGGAAACCCGAGATGTTGAGCAGGTTATGGGCGCTTTTTTCCTGATCCGCAGGCATCTATTTGAAGCTCTAAACGGTTTTGATGAACAATTTTTTGTTTATTTTGAAGAAGTGGATCTTTCTTATCGAGCCAATAATGCTGGCTGGAAGACCGTTTATCTTGCTGACGCCCGGGCTTATCACAAAGGTGGGGGCACCTCGGAGCAGGTCAAGGCAACTCGGATGTTCTACTCTTTACGTAGTCGCATACTGTACGGATACAAACACTTTGATTGGTTTTCGGCAACGCTTCTAATGGCCGGCACTCTATTTGTTGAACCTATTAGCAGACTTGCATTGGCCATTTGGAAACGGTCTGGCAGGGAGGCAAAAGAGACAATAAAGGGTTATGTCATGTTATGGTGTGCACTGCCGAAATTATTTAGAAGCACGCTGGGTGGTGAAAGCCAATGAAAGTTTTTCTCCTTTCCCGCTATGGCCCTCTCGGCGCCAGCAGCCGGATTCGCTCATATCAATATCTTCCCTATCTTAAAGCGCACGGCATTGATGTTACTGTTTCACCTCTTTTGGGAAACGATTATCTGCGCAAGTTTTATTCCGGCAGAGTCAACCATCGGAACGCAAGGCTTGCTCCATATTCTCAAAGACTTATTAAATTGCTCAAAAGCAGAAGGTTTGATCTGCTGTGGATTGAAAAGGAGCTTTTTCCATGGCTGCCCTCGTGGTGTGAGATGCTTATTGCTCGTTTGGGGATTCCATATATTGTGGATTATGATGATGCTATTTTCCACAGTTATGACACGCATTCAAACATATTTGTTCGCAAATTTCTTGGGAATAAGATAGATACTGTCATGCGTAATGCGGCACTGGTAACTGCAGGGAATGAATATCTGATGGCACGTGCGGAAAAGGCAGGGGCAAGGCGTGTTGAGTATTTGCCAACGGTAATTGATCTAAAGAGATATTCTGTTAAGGATAATACAAAAAATTCCGTTTTCACCATAGGCTGGATAGGTTCACCCATGACTGTCAAGTATCTTGAAATGATACGCCCTGTATTTTCAGAGTGGGATAAAAAGAACAATGCGTGTCTTGTCATTATAGGAGATGATTCATTTAAATTAGACGGCATAAATGTGGAGTACCGTAGCTGGTCCCATGAATCAGAAGTGTCAGACATCCAGACGTTTGATGTAGGAATCATGCCCTTGCCAAACAATTTGTGGGAAAAAGGAAAATGCGGTTACAAGCTAATCCAATACATGGCTTGTGGAAAACCTGTCATAGCTTCGCCTGTGGGAGTAAATTCAAAGATTGTTGAGCATGGCGTTAATGGCTTCCTTGCCAGCTCGAAAAAAGAATGGATAGAATCCCTTGAACTTTTGTACGCTGATCCTGAACGTAGATATGAAATGGGTAAGGAGGGTCGTAGAAAAGTGGAAAATAATTACTGTGTTCAAATTACCGCGCCGCGTCTGTTAGATTTAATGAGTTCTTGTGTTTCGTAGGTGATAAAAAGTGTGCGGTGTTACTGGTTTTATTAATTACAATAATCCTATTAAAAATATGCAAATTGTTGTTCACCGGATGAATGACCAATTAGCCCATCGTGGGCCCGATGACCGCGGAATATGGGTCGATGAACAAGCAGGTATTGCATTGGGTCATCCTCGTCTTTCCATTATAGATGTGTCTTGTGAAGGTCGCCAGCCGATGATTTCAGAAAGCGGTCGTTATGTCATAGCGTATAATGGCGAGGTCTATAATTTTCAAAAGCTGAAAAAAGAACTTCAAATAAAAGGCCATATTTTTCGGAGTCATTCAGATACAGAAGTCATGTTGGCTGCTTTTGAAGAATGGGGCATTGAGGAGGCGGTTAAGCGTTTTATCGGCATGTTTGCCTTTGCCCTGTGGGATAGAGACGAACATATTCTGTATTTGGTGCGAGACAGATTGGGGATCAAACCGCTCTATTATGGATGGGTAAACGGCGCATTTGTATTTGGTTTAGAGCTTAAAGCCTTGCAGACATGTCCCGGCTTTTGTCAACCCATAGACAGAACGGGTTTGGCTGTTTTTATGCGTTACAATTGTATTCCTGCCCCATATTCCATATATGAGGATATTTTCAAGCTCCTTCCCGGACATATCGTAAAAATTTTCAGAGATTCAAAAGATATTGAGATTACAAGATACTGGTCGGCTCAGTCTGTAGCTAAGCAGAGGCTCACATCACCCTTCAAAGGCTCTGATGATGAGGCGGTTGAGCAATTAGACTGGCTGCTTCGTGATGCCGTAAAATGCCGGATGATTGCTGATGTGCCCCTTGGAGCGTTCTTGTCCGGAGGCATTGATTGATCGATTGTCGTTGCCCTGATGCAGGCACAAAGTGGCCGTCCTGTAAAGACGTTTTCTATTGGTTCTGTTATTTCAGATTATGATGAAGCTCAAAATGCCAAGGCGGTTGCAAAGTATTTAGGAACTGATCATACAGAGCTTTATGTGACTCCTGAACAGGCGATAGCGATTATCCCAAAACTGCCGATGCTGTATGATGAACCATTTGCCGATTCATCACAGATTCCCACTTTTCTGGTGTCTGAACTTGCACGGAAACATGTAACAGTTTCCCTTTCGGGAGACGGCGGGGATGAACTGTTCGGTGGATATAACCGGCATACCTGGGCACCTCTAATATGGGACAGGATTGGAAGCTACCCGCAATTTTTACGCAAAGGTCTGTCAACAGCTGTTGGCTATTTAACACCAAAATCGTGGGATACGTCCTTTC
The DNA here is from genome assembly GCA_003647435.1 of Deltaproteobacteria bacterium. GTDB lineage: Bacteria > Desulfobacterota > Desulfobacteria > Desulfobacterales. The sequence continues at coordinate 9,782 of QMMV01000027.1, forward strand.
AAAAGATTAATCGTCTATTTCCGGGCAGATTCGATCATCGTACCATAGGTTATAAAATGCAAAAGCTATCTGAAGTTTTGCCCGCTGTTTCTGCCGCAGAGATGTACAAAATTTTGACCTCTCATTGGAAAAATCCCTCTGCACTTGTATTGGGAGGTGAGGAAACGACAGAGATATGGAGCGATGCAGGCAGCAATATGTTGGCGGATGATTTTGCGCATTATATGATGCTAATGGACATGATAACCTATCTGCCAAATGATATCCTCACCAAGGTTGACCGTGCCAGCATGGGTGTTAGTCTGGAAGCAAGGGCCCCTCTTTTTGATCATAGAGTAGTGGAGTTTGCCTGGCGGCTTCCATTGTCGATGAAGATCCGAAACGGCCAGGGAAAGTGGATATTGCGACAAGTGTTATATAAATATGTGCCAAAAGAATTGGTTGAACGACCTAAAAGCGGGTTTGGAATACCGATTGATTCATGGTTGCGCGGGCCTTTGCGTGACTGGGCAGAATCTTTGCTGGATGAATCGAGACTGCGGCAGGAGGGGTTCTTTAATCCCAAACCAATAAGGCAAAAGTGGGTGGAACATTTGTCAGACAAAAGAAACTGGGCATATCATCTTTGGGATATCCTGATGTTTCAGGCATGGTTGAATAAGAATAGATAGTGGCTAAAATTATTGTCATAGGCAGTTACGCCGAATCACTTGTAAATTTTCGCGGGCCTCTTCTGAAAAAGATGGCTGAAAATGGCCATGAGGTCATGGCATGTGCGCCTGATGCATCGCCTGATATTCAGGAAAAGCTTAAGGACCTTGGAGTTGCGTATCGGAATATACCGCTTGACAGGACAGGCCTGAATCCTGTTAGAGACATTTATACAATTTTCAGGCTGATTTCTCTGTTTCGTGAAGTAAGGCCGGATATGGTATTGGGTTATACAATTAAACCGGTTATATATGGTTCGCTGGCTGGGCGAATAGCGAGTGTGCCGCGTATCTTTTCCATGATTACGGGGCTTGGCTATGCCTTCTCTGATGGTGGCCTAAAGGAGCGGTTGGTTGGTGCTGTTGTGCGGTTTTTGTATAAATTGAGCATTGGTGCTAATAGACGGATATTTTTTCAAAACCCGGATGACCGGGACATTTTCCTAATGTTAGGTCTTCTTCGTAATTTTAGACAGGCAGCCTTGATAAATGGTTCTGGTGTGGATGTGGATTTTTTTCAGCCCACGCCTTTTCCGGGGAAAATATCGTTTCTTTTGATTGCACGGCTGATCAAGGACAAAGGTGTTTTGGAATATGTCAAGGCAGCCAGGATTGTTAAAAAAAGATATCCCCAAACCAGATTTTATCTGGTGGGCTGGATTGACGAAGGTCCTCAGGGAATATCAAGCGCTGATCTTGATTACTGGGTAAACGAGGGGGCAATAGAGTATTTGGGCAGACTGGATAATGTTCGACCGGCCATTGCCGATGCCTCTGTTTATGTGTTGCCCTCTTATTATCCCGAAGGCACTCCGCGAACAGTTTTAGAGGCCATGTCAATGGGACGTCCTGTCATAACTACTGATGCACCTGGTTGTAGAGAGACGGTCATTGATGGAAAGAATGGCTTCCTTGTGCCGGTACGAGATGTAAATGCTTTGGCTGATCGGATGGAATACTTTATCAAAAATCCTGAGATGATTGTCAGCATGGGTAAGGAAAGCAGACGGATAGCGGTTGAAAAGTATGATGTGCATAAGGTTAATGCGGTTATAATGAAGGTGATGGGCCTGTGATCCGCAGATTACGCAGACTTACTCAGATTAAATATCTCACGCTAAGGCGCAAAGCACACCAAGATAAAGGAAATAGGATGGGTTCTTGCGGAACGGGCGGGAAGGGACAAAAGTTACCCCCTGTGACATACGTTACTACGCTGTCACTGACGTGAATTGCACGGATCAGGCACCCATGCCGGAGAATAAAGACAGAGAAAGGTAAGGTCGTTGAAAGACGGAGGCCAGAGGTTGAAAGGTAGCTTTAGAAAATGAGAAAAGACGAAGTTGTAAAGAAGAATATCTCGTTAGTCTTTGATTTTTTAAGGTATTTAACAGATCATCCTGAATTGATAAAAAAGTTGCCGGATGGGTGTGAATTGGAGTTTCTTGAC
>QMMV01000028.1 GCA_003647435.1 Deltaproteobacteria bacterium
GATATATCCTGGCACGGCACTCTATTCTGAGTATCAGAAGAGGTTCAACGCAACAGATGATGTTTGGTTAAAAGAGATAGAAAGCATCTGCTATTTTGAAACCGATGCCAATCTTTCGCAGGAACTAGTTTTTTCCTTCGGCCGTAAGCTCAGGGAGGAGTTTTTTGCAAATATAGGCCATTTCGCCGATGCCCTCGACCTTATAGATAAAAAGGAACTCTATCCCATGCATGCCGATTCTTACTCAAGGCTTGCAATGACCTTTAGCCACGGCGATTATGCGAGGATCCAAGCTATCAAGGAAAAAGAAAAAATAGCCGAAAGACTCTTCGAGAAGGCATTGAGCTACTTTCCTAATCATCGCGCTTATCTGGGACTGGGGATTCTCAGGCAAAATCAGAGAGACTTTGCGGGGGCGGTAAAGATTCTTTCCGAGGGGATCGAGCATTTCCCGGACAGCGAGCAACTAAGCACTTGTCTGGCAGTAAATTACATGAACCTTAAGCAGTACCGAAAAGCCCTCACATATCTATCGAGATTCCAGGACTCAGCCCAGGCCAGCTATTACATCGCAGAATGCTACAAGGCTCTGGGAGATCACAAATCGGAATTTCTATAACCCAGTGAGATTATAGCTATTTATTTGCTTGGTACGCTATTTCCATACTCACCTGCGCAATGCCACCCCGTTGACTCCCTATCTACAATCCGTTTGGATCAATCTCTCTCTTGCCTTCGTTTGTCAGCGTCGAGTATCACATTGGAACGCTTTTTGCGTACATAGAATCAATATACTTACCCGAGTCCTTCGGTCTTTGACGTGAGCCTGCAATGATGCCGGTGACTCATGAAACACATTCTTTAGTACCAGAACAGGTCACTGTGGCTTATGCCAGAGGGGATCTGAATTGTTTCCAGCGGATTTTACGCTTGCTTACCCAATAGTTGTGAAAAAGGAAATGGAAGTTTATTTAGCGAGGCAGCCCATTTTTAGTAAAAACAAAAAAGTCTATGGATATGAACTCCTTTTCAGGGGTGGGATGTCAAATGCTTTCCCAGATATTGACGGGAACACGGCGACCTCCAAGCTCATTAGCAACAGCTTTTTGTCTGTCGGGATCGAAAGAATCACGGGAAGGAAACCGGCTTTTATCAATTTTACCGAGGACCTCCTCATCAAGCGGATCCCTTTGTTGCTGCCGAAGGAGCGGGTGTTCGTCGAGGTATTGGAAGATGTGGAACCGACCGAGGAAGTGATCAACGCATGTCGGGAGATCACTCAGAAGGGGTTTCGTATTGCCTTGGATGATTTTTTTTATCGAGCTGAGCTGGAACCACTAATTGCGCTGGCAGATACGATAAAATTCGATTTGAGATTAACCCTTATCGATGAGCTGGCAGAGGACGTCGAAAAATTGTCGAAACATAACGTCAATCTTTTGGCTGAAAAGGTGGAAACCTATGAAGAATTCAGCAGGGCTGTAGGTATCGGATTTACGCTTTTCCAGGGCTATTTTTTCAGTAAGCCGGAGATGATAGCGGGAAGGGATGTTTCAAGCTCCCAGATGAATCTCCTGGAGATCATGGCGGAGGCAAACAAGGAGGATGTTTCATTTGGTAGACTGGAAGAGGTAATCGAACGCGATGTCTCCATTTCTTACAAGCTGTTGCGTTATATTAATTCCGTCTATTTCAGAAGGGTCAACGAGATATCTTCCATTCGACAGGCGATCGTTTTATTGGGAGAAAAAGAGATCAGGCGTTTCCTTTCTCTTATCGCCATGGCACAGCTGGCAAGCGGAAAACCGGATGAGTTGATCCGCACTTCCATCATACGGGCAAAATTCTGTGAGTTGCTGGGGAAGGCCAGTGATGTCCGAATCGATTCCTCTGAGCTCTTCACGCTGGGGCTGTTTTCCTTAATTGATGCCGTCATGGATGATTCCATGGAAGATCTCATGGGAAAAATTCCGTTGTCCGAAAAGATCAAGCAGGCTCTGGTGAGCGGGAAGGGAAAAATCAGTCACTACCTGAAACTTGCCGTATCCTATGAAAAAGGCGAATGGGAAAGCGTTGCCCGTTTGGTCGATCTTACCGGCGTGAACGAGGAAGACATCCCTCATTATTTCATGATGGCCCTGGAGTGGGCGGACAGCTTTGCGGCTATTTGATCTTTTACGGGAATGGCATCACCCTCGCGAGCAGGATTATCAGGAATGATTCCGGGCTGCGGGAGATAAAGAAGAAAAGATCAGTATAGTCTTCGAGAGATCTTTGCATAACTCCCTTGAACGGCCATTATGAACTTTTTGGGGCACATGTCTGGTTTGTCTGGTTTGTCTGGTTTGTCTGGTTTGTTTGGTTGATCTGGTCTGTCTGGTTTGTTTGGTTGATCTGGTTTGTCTGGTTGATCTGGTTTGTCTGCCGGGCGAAGTTCACGCCGTTGAATAGAGTTCCCTTCGGGAAATTTAACGGGGCAGGCGGCCCACACCAGTGGGCAAATCACAAACTGTTTGAGGCCGTCAGGCCCTGTTTTTTGGGATTTAGTGAGCAGGCCCGTGGATGCATCAAAAAGTTCACACAAAGGAGTGGAAAAAGGGTTGTGCAAAGGTCTCGTCGATAGATCAATCTATGAAATCGTGAATGGTCAATATTGAATGCATGGTTGTTCCTTGTGCTTCTATATTTTCTTTGCCGTTTTCTTCACATCGGTCAAGCAAAACAAGGACTCCCAGAATGTTCAACCCGTGTTCCCCGGCTATCTTGATTGCTTTTACGGTGGATGCGCCGGTAGTTACCACATCCTCGAGGATGATCACTTTATCATCTTTTGCCACATTTCCTTCGATCTGGAGTTTCAAGCCGTGCTTCTTGGACTCTTTTCTTATGACAAAGGCTTCTATCGGGTTTTTTCTCAGATACGAAGTAAAGGCTGTCGCAAAAGCAATCGGGTCGGCACCCATTGTGAGGCCGCCAACAGCTTTTGGTTTCAGCTTTAACTGCTCGATCTTGTCATATACAATCTTCCCGATCAGTACCTGTCCCTCCGGAGACATGGTTACGCTTTTCAAATTGAAGTAATAACGGCTCTTTTTCCCTGAAGAGAGCGGAAACGCCGGCGAGTCACTTTTCCTTAATGAGCGCTCCTTTATGAGCTCTATCAGCCTATCCCTGTCGGTTGCGAATTTTGTTGTTTTATGATTGCTTGCCATCAATACACTCAGCACGTATCTGATCCTGCCGGGGGAAATTAAGCATGTAACCTCATAACAAAGTTTGCCTTCCTTATCAAGGGAGCAAGTAGAAGGAACCGTTTCGGCTGAAATTTGGCTTGACAGGAGCGTCCCGTTCTGTTATGCAACCTCCCGTTGTGGATCAGTTAACACTTGTCGATGAACGTCAATTTGTAAATAGCTGCTGGTGCTGGCAGAGCGAAAGGGGGGGGACTGTCCGCGTCCAGCGTTAATCAGTTTACATGCTAATCACTTAAAGCCGCGGGCAGTGCTCAAAAGGCCGCGGCTTTTTTTGTGTCCTTATATTATGGTCACCTGGCTCCATAGTTTGCACGCCAGGGTGCTTTGCTTTTAATACAGCCTATTTGATTGGTTTTGAAATGACAACGCCCGCTCAGTTATGGCAATTTCTTCTCTCCGGTCTCACTACCGGAAGCATTTATGCGCTCATCGCTATCGGCTTTTCCGTCATTCACAATGCCACCGGCATCGTGAACTTTGCCCAGGGGGAATTCGTGATGCTCGGAGCGATGACGATGATAACCTTTTCCAGGGATCTGGGATTGCCCATGCCTGCTGCGTTCGCGGCCTCGGTATTGGCAGTAGCCGCCATCGGCATCGGCCTTGAGCGGGGGCCGCTACGAAATGCACGTTCCAGAGTGGTGCTTATCCTGGTCATGATTACCGTTGGCGCATCCATCTTTATCAGGGGAGTAAGCATGATTATCTGGGGGAAAATGCCTCTGAGTTTGCCACCCTTTTCTGGTGACACGCCTATCAGTTTTCTTTCTGCTGCTGTTATGCCTCAAAGTCTATGGATATTCGGAATCACTCTGTGCGCGGTGATTATCCTTCACTACTTTTTCAAGCATACGATGCTTGGGAAGGCAATGCGGGCAGTGGCGGCCAACCGGCGTGCCGCCCGGCTTTCAGGTATCAGCGTAGATCGAATAGTATTTTTTTCCTTTGCATTGAGCAGCGCCCTTGGTGGGATGGCAGGCATTATAATTACGCCGATTACCACAATGTCCTATGATGCAGGCGTCATGCTCGGCCTAAAAGGCTTTTCGGCAGCAGTCTTAGGAGGCTACGGGTCTATGGCGGGGGCGATTATTGGAGGTTTGACCTTAGGGGTACTGGAGACTGCCGGGGCCGGACTCCTTTCTTCCCACTACAAGGACGCGATTGCATTTCTGGTGCTACTTTTTGTGCTCTTTTTCAGGCCCGCAGGCTTTTTCGGAATGACGAAGGTTCAGCGACTGTGAACGCGGATAAATCAATTGCCGGCTACAGTCAGGGGAAGATCCCTATCTTTTTCACAAAGTAAAAGACATGAACCACATTAAATCTATACATAGCCCGGCATGTCAGATCGGCCTGTTCGCAATTCTTGTGCAGGGATGTGCATTGCTTGTAAGAAACAGCTATTATCTCTTTGTTCTAAATATTGTGGGCATCAACATTATTGTAGTAATTGGTCTAAATCTGCTCATGGGTTATGCCGGTCAGATTTCTCTTGGACATGCGGCTTTTTATGCAATAGGTGCCTATCTTTCTGCTATCCTGACCGTCACGTATGGGTTCCCGGCATGGCCAACCCTCTTTCTTGCCCTTATTATCACCGCGGGTGTAGCCTATGTCATCGGAATTCCTATCATGAGGCTGGAAGGCCATTACTTGGTGATGGCAACGCTCGGCTTTGGTATAATCCTTTATATCGTACTGATACAATGGGATGACGTAACAGGCGGGCCTTCAGGCTTTGCGGGAATCGAGCCTTTGCACATCGGCTCTTTAACGTTCGACTCCGATAGAAGATTCTGCTACCTGATCTGGCCTTGCGTGCTGCTCACCTTATGGGGTTCCCTGAATCTGGTCCGCTCAAGGGTTGGAAGGGGACTCATGGCGCTCAGATCAGACGAGCTTGTAGCTTCATGCACAGGAGTGAACACAGAAGGATATAAGGTCAAGGTTTTTGTCCTGAGCGCTGTGCTTGCCTCTTTAGCCGGAAGCCTCTACGCTCATTACATAGGCTTCGTGAGTCCTGGCACCTTCAGCTTCTTTTACTCTATACAGGTTGTCACTATGGTTATAGTCGGGGGGCTTGGAAGTCTCTGGGGATCGGTACTTGGAGCTGCTCTTCTTACTGTTCTTCCTGAATTCCTCGGTATATTCCAAACATATAATGTGCTCATGTACGGACTTGTGTTGATGGTCGTGCTCGTATTTTTTCCAGAGGGTCTGCTCCCCGGACTCTGGTTTGCGCTGCAAAAAACACACAGGAAGCACAGATGAAAGAGGGAAAAGTCATACTCGAATGTTGCGGACTTCGCAAGCGCTTTGGCGGTTTGATGGTGTTAAATAACATTTCTTTTCAGGTGCCGACTGGTAAGATTACTGCACTGATCGGCCCGAATGGCGCTGGTAAGACCACTGTGCTGAATGCCATCACAGGCGTTTTCCCCCTTGACGAAGGCAACATACTTTTCAAAGGCCATTCGTTAAATGGTCTTAAGTCTTTCAAGGTTGTGGAATGTGGCATAGCAAGGACATTCCAAAATGTTAGAATATTCCCCGATATGACCGTCCTTGACAATGTTATGGTAGGGTGCCATGCAAAGACTCGTTCAGGGTTTATAGATGCCTTGCTGCATCTGCCCGCGATGCGGCGCGAAGAGACAGCCATACGGCAATGCTCCATAGAAGTGATTGAACGGCTGGGCATTTCCGAAAAAGACACGCTTGCCGGCAGTCTTTCCCTTGTGGGACAAAAAAAGGTTGAAATTGCCAGAGCACTTGCATCACGGCCTGAGCTTCTTATGCTTGATGAGCCTGCAAGCGGGCTGAGTGGCGATGAGACACGGCAACTGGCAGAGGCGCTAATCGAAATAGGACAGGAAGGTATCACCATCCTTCTGATAGAACATGATATGAACCTGGTAATGGGTATATCGGATCATGTGGTAGTATTAAATTATGGAGAAAAAATAGCAGATGGCCCGCCAGAGTCTGTCCAGAAAAACGACAGGGTGCTTGCTGCCTATTTGGGGTGTTAGTGTAGATGCCCGGTACTGAATAACAAATGAAAAATAACCTGGGAGGTTGTGATGAGCAGGAGTTTCATGCCAGAGGTCAAAACGGAGGAAGAGCTGAAAGCACTACAGCTCGATGGGTTGAAGTGGACAGTGAGGCATGCATACACAAATTCGCCGTTCTATCGCAAGCGGCTTGAGGCGGCAGGTGTTGTGCCTGAGTCGATAAAGAGTCTTGATGATCTGAAAAGGCTTCCCTTCACCACTGCATCAGATCTTCAAGAGGGGTATCCCTTTCCACTCAGAGCCGTTGATGATGAAGAAATTGTCCGTATTCATGCCTCAACCGGTACCACAGGCAAGCGCAAGATCCTGTGTTATACAAAAAAAGATATCGATGACTGGGCGAACATGTTTGCGCGATGTTATGAAATGGCCGGCGTGACCAGAAGAGACCGCGTGCAGATTGCAGTAGGCTACGGACTGTGGACTGCGGGAGTCGGCTTCCAACTCGGCTGTGAACGCTTTGGCGCCATGGCGGTGCCGGTAGGTCCGGCGAATCGAGATATGCACTGTGAACTCATGGTGGATCTGCAGACCACGGTCTTTTGTTGTACGGCATCTATGGGCCTTCTTATGGCTGAAGAGATTCACAACAGAAATCTCAGAGACAGGATTGCCGTCAAGAAGGTAATCTTTGGAGCAGAACGCCACAGCGCGGCCATGCGCAGGAAGATAGAAGAATACTTCGGGATCGAAGAGAGTTTTGATATCCCGGGCCTTACTGAGCTGTATGGGCCGGGCACGGGCCTTGATTGCGAAAAACATGAAGGAGTGCACTACTGGGCAGACTATTATATCCTGGAAATCATCAACCCGGAGACCTTAGAGCCGCTGCCGCCGGGTGAAACAGGGGAGATGGTAGTAACCACGCTGCGCAAAGAAGGGGCACCATTGATTCGCTACCGCACCCGCGATTTGACCTACTTGCACCCTGAACCATGCTCCTGCGGGAGTGTACTTCCGATGCATGGTCCTTTGCTCGGCCGCACAGATGATATGTTCATCATCCGCGGGGTAAATATCTATCCCGCTCAAATTGATCGTATACTTTCACAAGAACCTGGTGTGGAAAGCGAATATCAGGTAATCCTGAACAGAAAGGAGGGTAAGGACTATATGACCATCCGGGCGGAGCGTGCAAAAACTGCAAACCCGTCTGAAGACGAGGCGATCACCGCCCGGCTGGAAAATGTCATCAGGCACAAACTTCTTGTGCGAGGCAGGGTGGAACTGGTCGATTATGCCAGCTTGCCGCGAACCTCAAGAAAAACAAGGCGCGTTTTTGATGAACGAAATAATGGTTGAAGCTCGAATATAAAAAGAACATTGTGAAAGGAGTGTATTATGAAAAGACTTAACAGAATCATGTTGTTTGTTGCTATGTCAGCTGTATTGGGATTATCAGGACCAGCCGGGGCTGCAGAACCGATCAAGCTCGGAGCATTCTTTGACCTTTCCGGTCCAGCAGCAGCCATTGGGACACCTACAAAACTGGTAGCCCAAATGGTTGTAGATCAGATCAACAAGGCCGGGGGCATCAACGGCAGGCCGCTGAAATTGATCATCGGCGATACAGAAGGGAACCCCACCAAGGCAGTGATGGTGGCAAAAAAATTGATTGAGGTAGATAAAGTCGTTGCACTCATCGGTCCTACACGCACAGGAACCGGGATGGCGGTAAAAATGAAGCTTTTGCAAAAAGCCCGGGTTCCGACGTTTATGACTGTGGGGGGTGATCCTGTCATCATGGAGGGAAAGCACGGTGGGAAGAATTTTGGCTCGGCCAAATGGGTGTTTAAGTCCCCTCAGCGCAGCTCCGTAGCCGTAAAAAAGATACTCGGCTTTATGGAAAAAAGAGGGATCAAAAGGATTGCTATCGCCACATGTGCAGATGGTTTTGGCCGGGATGGCAAGAGATGGCTTGCGAAGCTTGCACCAAAGTTTGGTATAGAGGTGGTTGCCGAAGAGTCCTTTCAGCCTACCGATAAAGATATGACTGCCCAGCTTGCCAAGATCAAGGCTACAGGTCCCCAGGCCATTGTGTGCTGGACGATTGGGCCCGCCGGGGCAATATTTGCCAAGAATGTAAAACAACTTGGCATTACCATCCCTCTTTATCAGTGTCATGGGCTCCCGGATCCCAAGTACATCGAACTGGCGGGGGCGGCTTCAGAAGGAAACATCATGCCATCTACCAAATTGATGGCAGCAGACCAGCTACCGGATAGCGATCCTCAGAAGGCGGTGATCCGCAAATTCATCCACCTCTACAATGATGTTTACCACTATAACAGGCAGTTTCCCATCAACACCCATTCTGGTTATGCATGGGATGCCATCTACATGGTGGCAAACGCCATGAAAAAAGCCGGGACTGACCCGGCGAAGCTAAGGGATGCCATTGAGCAAACGAAAGATTACGTGGGAGTGAGCGGTATTTACACCCTTTCGCCAAAGGACCACAACGGCTTGGGAACCGATTCCATGGTGATTGTCCAGATCAGGGGTGGAAAATGGAAGTTGTTGGAATAAGGAAGACACGCCGGGCAGGCTTGTGTCCTGCTCAGGCAACCACCGGCATTATGATGCTTCGAGTTGCTGTTCATGCAAGCGAAGGCACCAGCGCCTGTATTTGCACTGGAGTTGATCGCAATCAGCACCCGCTTTACCAAAACAGTCGAAGTTGCCTTCTTTGCGCTGTTTTCTGCGTATGATGGGTGTGATGACTTCTCTAAAACAAGAAGGGCAAAGGGAAGAGGTGAAATCGTCGGCTTTCCAGGAAACCGGCGCCTCCTTTTCCCACTCTTTACCGCATCGAATGCACTTAACACGTAATTTGCCCATTGTCATAGTCCTTAAATGGAGAGCAGAAGTTCTTTTTACTTCCTTAGCAGATATCCGTTTTAGCAAATAATTGCAAAAGTTGGGCATCGATATACGATGTCATTACAAAAGTCAAGGATTATTTTTCTTCTTTCAGCATTTTCAGCCTCCGGCGGAATACTCTCAACAGAGAAAAAGGTAGTGGGAAACTCCGACCAAACAAGTTGCGCCCTGCTCAGTTGATAAATGCAGTTTGCGTGCCATGTAGCCATCTATAGTAGGCGAGGCGGATAAAGAAAAATGACAGCCCTCCAACCTGCAATCTTGCTCATAAGCATTTTTGGCACTTCCTTTCTACTTGCCCTTTCCGGTGCCCTGATGCCGGGACCCGTCCTTACGGTTACCATAAGCGAAAGCTCCAGCAGGGGATTCTGGGCAGGCCCCCTTATCATTGTGGGCCACGGGATACTGGAGCTTTGCCTCGTTATCATGTTACTCATCGGACTTGGTCCCTATCTTGCGAAAGACATCGTATTTGGTGTCATTGGGGTTTTCGGGGCCTTGATCTTGATATGGATGGCCATCAGCATGTTTAGATCCATTCCGGCCCTCACCTTTAAGCTCGAACAGGAAGCCAAAGGCGGGAGACAGCTCGTGTGGTCCGGCATTCTCATGAGCCTTGCCAATCCTTACTGGACGATATGGTGGGCAACCGTCGGCCTCGGTTACCTGGGCTATTCGATGAAATGCGGCCCGGCAGGTGTATTGGCCTTTTTTGCAGGTCACATCACGGCTGATTTTGCCTGGTATTCAGGAATATCTTTTACCGTTTCAAAGGGACGAGGCTTCATAAAAGACAAAACGTACAAAAGGATTGTAGGAGTCTGTGCCTCCGCTCTGGTGGTTTTCAGCCTCTGGTTTGGTTTCATGGGGATACAGAAATTGATGAACGCCTGAAAAATCCTTTGTGGAGGGGCCAACAGAAGACAAGCTTCACGCATTTGTCTTCAAAACGTGATCTTATACAACAGCGCCAGGTTCCGGTCGGGCATTTTCCCTGCGGAGACCTCAACTTTTGAGTGCTCTTTCAACTTTTGTAGAAATGTACGTTTTTTCCTTCGGTTGTATTTGTGGGCGCTGCTTACCGCGCTATAAATATTGCCGGAATAAAGCCCCAGTTCGAAAAATGTGATAAGACCGCCGAGGAACTCTCTACCATCGTCAAAGGCTTCACAGGCCGCACAGATCATCGCCCCGTTAAGCAAAAAGGCAATCACGGCATCTTGATACCTCTCTCAATAGAGATGCCCGGCGCCGGGTATCACGGCAAGCAGCCCTGCAACCGTCGGATTCTTAGTTTTCAGAAATTTTTTTTTATTAATCTCTTCTGAGAGCCGTTTGAGGCGGTAGATATCTCTATTCTTCGGGCTAATCTTGTCAAAAGAAGCGATAGCTTTTTCCATGGCATCAGTCTCAAGATAGATCCAGCCGCGCCGGTAGTAGGCCTCATCCTTTGTATCCTGATCCGGCTCCATTGCAAGAAGGTTATCCAAGGTAGTAAGAGCCGGCCCAAATTCCCGGAGCCCGACATGGCACTCGCTCACCTTGAAATAGGACTTGAGAGAAAGCTCCGAATCACGATATTTTTTGATGACCGCATCAAATGAGGCGATCGCTTGTCTGAATTGTTTCCCTTGAAAATAAGAAAGGCCGATCTTGTACATCGCAAGTTCCGCCCGGGGCTCTTGCGGGAAAAAGTGAATAAAGCGCTCATACTCGCTGATTGCCCTGTAATATTCTCCCCTGCAAAAATAGCTTTCAGCAAACTCGAACTGCCGGTCGGCATCAATGGTTATTGATGTTTGAGCTGCGACGGGGCCGGGGTACAGGATTGAGAGAATAACTATGGCTACCGGCAAGAGACACTTTGTGAATGTGCTATTTTTCACGGTACCACCAGAAATCATTGTTTTCGACGGGGTCATAACACTTTTGCTCTCCGTTGTCGATGATTGCAGGAGACAGCCGCAATTCATCACGCCCGCACCGCAAGAGGCGGTCCCATGTCATGATCAGGCCAAGGAAAAAGCCGTGCTTTTCAAAGCACTCAATGCTATATCGAGAACAACACGGATACATGGGACAATGACTCCCGTCAATGGGCGAAATATAGTCTCTGTAAAGCCTGACCAGAAAAGCGCCCGGGCCGGAAGCCTGTTGTGGTTCACGATAAGTTACCCGGTTTTCCGCAACACTTTGCCATGGCCCTTTCATCAGATCATCCCGGGCGCAAGCCTGCGTTGCATACGCCAGAAGCAACATGATCAAGATTGATAAAAGCTTTTTCATTGCCGGCACGGGGTGAAAGGAGTCTGAAAACGAATAGTCCGAAAGAGAGAAAAAATCAATAGCTGTTTCAGGGTTGGTGGTGTTCGCGTAAAAGCGTTTGACATATTGGCCATATCTTTAATAGTATCAGTTTAGCTTTTTGAAAATATTATTGCGGACAGGCCATCCGATTGGAGACTGGCTCACTGTATGAGAGCATTACTGAGCGTTGAGAAAAAACAGTATCCTGGATATTCACCCTTGACGATAACTGATATTGTGAGCGAATGGATGTTA
>QMMV01000029.1 GCA_003647435.1 Deltaproteobacteria bacterium
CTTTCTATGCAATTAGCATATAAAGTGCATAAAAATATCATAAAAGTGGGGGTAACTATACAAAAGTCCCTCTGTAACTAATTGATATCGTTATAATAAAAAATATTGAACAGTCTCAAATTGCAAAAAAGGTTTATTGGATCTTCATTGTTTTACAGAAACGGGGGCTACAACCAGATTGCCTGTCCACAATAATATTTTGAAAAATCCAAACTGATACATATAGAAACATCTTTCATTCTATTTTGGGAGGAATATCAATGTCCTTGGTTGAAGTAACAAAAGTTTCCAGGGTATATCAGATGGGAGAAGTGGAAGTCCTTGCACTTCGCGATGTCAGCCTGTCAATTGAAGAGGCAGCCTTCGTTTCCCTGGTGGGACCTTCAGGAAGTGGCAAGACCACGCTCCTTAATCTTATGGGATGTCTGGATAGGCCGACTGCTGGAGAAATCACCGTAGACGGGCAGAAACTCAACGATCTTAACAGGCGCGAGGCAGCAAATTTTAGGGGGAGGCGGCTTGGTTTTGTTTTCCAGAATTTTAGCCTGATTCCAGTGCTCACCGCGCGTGAAAACGTCGAATACCCCCTCATCATGGTTATGAATCGGCCACGGGATGAGCGGGAAAAAGCAGTAAAAGAAGTACTGGAGGCGGTTGGCATGTGGGAGATGAGAAACAAACGCCCGGCTCAGTTATCTGGAGGCCAGATGCAGCGCGTAGCGGTAGCTCGCGCCCTGGTTGGCAGACCGAAACTGGTCCTGGCCGATGAGCCAACGGCCAATCTGGACTTTAAGTCGGCCTCCATGGTCATCCGGCTCATGCGAAAGATGAAAGATAATTTTGGCACAACCTTTATATTTTCTACTCACGATCCCCGCATTGTGGGCGAGGCAGAGGTAATTTACAGGCTGGATGATGGGAAACTCATAGGAACAGAACAGAACTCAGGCAGGAGACAGAACAATGATTAACATCTTCAGGATAGCGGTTAGAAACCTGTTCCGTCACAGAAGAAAAACACTCCTCAGTTCCTTGTTGATCACCATAGGTGTACTGATGGTCGTACTTTTTTCCAGCGGCGCCGGCTCTTTTAAGACTTTGATGATCGGCCAGATCACCGACGCCAGTCTTGCTCAAATACAAATCCACAAGAAAGGGTTTGTCTCTTCTATCGATACCATGCCTCTTCACCTGAACCTCAGCCCGAAGGCATATAAAAAGGTGAAAGATATCCTGGACAAGAATCCACAGGTAGACTGCTATGCGCCTAGGATCAAATTAGGAGCCGTGTTAAGCAATTACCTGGAGACGACCAATATCCGGCTTAACGCCATAAAACCGGACAGCGAAATAAGGGTCTGCCCTGCTCTCAGAGAGCGATTTACATTCAAAGGTAAACCTCCGGGAGAAAGCTTGATAAAGCCTGGAGAGATTATTATCCCGGACAGGCTGGCTAAAGGGTTAGATATAAAGATAGGAGACACCGTTGTTGTAGTTGCTCACAACAAGGATGGCTCTGTGAACGGCCTGAATTTTACGGTGGCCGGAATTGTAGAGACCCTCCTCGGCCCGCAGGGTAAGGAGGGCTATATTCACATCAAGGATGCTCGAACGCTGCTCAGAATAGACAGGCCCGAGGTAACCGAGGTTGCCATACGCATAAAGGACTTTGACAGGTTGAATGCAGTTTATTCGGATATCAAGGCAGCCCTGAGTGAATACAAAAATCCGAGAGGAAAGCCCATATTTGAGATTCATACGTGGGAAAAACTCTCGCCGTTTCATAATATAGCCAATATGATAGATCTAATGACTGTTTCCATGAAAATTGTCATGATCGCAATTGTTCTGATAAGCGTTCTGAATCTGATGATGATGTCGGTATATGAGAGAGTGAGGGAAATCGGAACCATTACGGCTATCGGCACGCCTCCGGCCAAGGTCATGGGGCTTTTTTTGGCCGAAGGCTTTTCCCTTGGGCTGTTCAGTACCCTGCTTGGGAACACAATCGCCATAGCAGGGATCTATCTTCTCAACATCTATGAGGTCAGGTTCTCCTTCGGGCGTATGGAAAACCTGCTGCTTTCTCCCTCGGTCAATTTTTCTGAACTGCTCTGGGTGTCGGCTATCGTGCTTGTGGTTTCTGTCTTTGCAACCCTGCAGCCTGCTTACAGGGCGGCCAGGATGAAACCTGTTGATGCTTTAAGGCACGTGTAAGATTGAAAGTGGTTAAGGTTAGTGAAATTTATGGGAGGCTTCATGAAAAAGGTTTTAATGGTGGCTGTGCTGATATTTTTTGCAGCCGTCTTTCCGGCATTTGCGCTTGATGGCAACGACATACTGAAAAAGGTCGACAGGAATCTCAATCCTGAGACCTTTGAGATGTACAGGAAACTAATCAATATAGAACCGGATGGCTCCAGGAAGGAGTTTGTTCTCTATACCCTGAAAAAGGGCGCTGACAGGGTTGTTTCGCTTTTTATTTCTCCTGCAAGCGAGAAGGGTCGGGCCACCCTGCGTGTGGGAGAAAATATGTGGCTTTACATTCCAAGCGTGGGCAAACCAATCCGCATTACGAGCCTGCAGTCTATTACTGGGGGAATATTCAATAACTCAGACATAATGAGACTTGACTATAGCGCAGAATATAACTGTGAAAAGATAGAGGAAAGAGATGGACAATACCTGCTTCATCTAAAGGCAAGGACAAGAACGGTGGCTTATGACAGGGTAAAGATGTGGGTGCACAGCGAAGAGTTGCTTCCAGCAAAGCTCGAATGCTATGCGGCCTCAGGAATGTTGATCAAAACCCTTCATTTCAAAGAAATCAAGGACTTTGATAATGGTATTGTGCGTCCCGCTGTTGTAGAGACAGACAGCCCTCTACACAAGGGCTATAAATCGGTGATGATCTTTGCCGGAATAAAGAGGAAAAAGCTTGCCGATGAGGTTTTTACCATTAATTATCTCTCGAGAGTGGGGAATCTGAGATAAGATAGTGACGCGGTCGCCTAAAATCGGCGAGATCGTCTTGCTGGTCATGGTGTTATTTGCCTGCACTGCCCGTGCCGGTGAATATGACTTTGATATTCCGGGAATTAAAAAAAGACCATATGAGATCGGCGGCAACTTAGAGACACGAGGCATCCTGCACAGGCTCAACCGTCACGGCCTTCTCTATAAAACGAAATACTATGACGCATCGGAGTCCGCCACGCGGGGCGAGTTTCACCAGATATTGGAATTGAATGGAAGAGTTCTTGTTGGGCCGTTGAGGGCCAGGATCAAGACCCATTCGGAGTATGTGGAGACTTATCGGCATCATGATCTCGACCATGAGCTGTACGAAGCGTATCTTACTTATAACACCTCTCCAGCCTTCACTTTGCAGACAGGAAAAAGGGTATTCAAATGGGGCAAGGGCTATGCCTGGAACCCGGTGGGATTTGTGAACCGTCCTAAAGATCCGGAGGACCCGGAGCGCGACCTGGAAGGATTCACCGCACTCGGCGCCGATTTCATCAGGAGCTTTGGGCCAGCGGGCCTTCAGAGCCTCTCTTTCACCCCTCTTATCCTGCCGGTATCGAACCATATTAACCAGGAACTCGGCGAGAGCGGCGACACCCTGATTGCAGCGAAATTATATCTTCTGCTCTATGATACCGATCTCGATTTCATGGTTCGGCTCGGCCCGCGCCGGCCTGAGATGTATGGAATTGATTTTTCCCGCAATCTCAAGGAAAACCTGGAGGTACACGGGGAGCTTGCCTATTTGCGCGGCTACGAGCATAAGGCGCTTGACGACGGGGGAAAACTCGCAAGCGAAACATCAAATGCATTCAGCTTTCTCTTTGGGCTTCGTTACCTTACTGCTTCAGACACCACACTTATCTTTGAGTATTATCACCACGGCGAAGGCTATGATTCAGGCGAGGCAGACCGCTTTTACAGTTTTCTCGATCAATCCTGCAGAAACTATCTTGATACAAAAAACCAGCAGCAAATTGACAGGGCCGGGAAGGTCCGGCAAGCCTATCTGCGAGACAAAAACTTCATGAAAGACTATCTCTACCTGAAAGTCTCTCAGAAAGAGCCTTTCGACATCCTCTATCTGACCCCCTATATCACACTTATTGCAAACCTGAACGATGGCAGCTTTTCTGTGTCCCCCTCCGCTACATATCGGCCGGTCACCAACCTGGAACTCACGCTACGGACAATATTTCCGATCGGGGGGTCAATGACGGAATACGGAGAAAAACAGGACCGCTGCAGGATGGAGCTGCGGGTGAAGTATTATTTCTAAGAAAGGCTTGATGGATGTGGATGTATCCCCATTTCCCGATCGGCACCGGAGCAAGACTTCGCGGGAGTGACGGGCCTGGAGGCGTTTCGGCAATCATCAAGGTTTATGTTCTTTTTTTCTACGAAGCTCAAGGATGTGTTTTAACGTAAACCATTTTTTTAAGCCCGGCATTGCATGGCGGATGTTATCTAAGTTTTCCCTGGCTGCTTTTTCACCTTCCTGAATTAGATTCTTTGCGTGCGAAAAGTCAGCCCAATGTAGGTCCTTAACATCAGGACGTATTACAACATCGGCTTCCATTAGTTCGTAATTTTCCAGGTAATGCGACATGAGTTCGCGGGCTCTGAAGTAGATATCAGATGCAGTTCTGATCTCTTTTTCCAAACAGATATCCTTGCCCACAGCTACTGCTATTACGATATCGGCGCCTTCCTTTCTGGCCACAGTAATGGGAACAAGGCAAATAATTCCTCCATCTGCCAGAAGTCTTTCTCCTTCTCTTACAGGTTGTATGGTACCCGGCACAGCACAACTTGCCAGCACAGCTTCGCGAAGAGAACCCCTGGAAAATACAATCTGCTCACCGGTTATCAGATCTGTAGCAACAGCCCGGAAGGGGATCCGTGTCTCCTGGATCTCGATATCAGGAATAAAATGGTTGATTGTGGACTGGAAGTCTTCTTTGGAGAGCAAGCCGGGACTGAACATTGCATGGGCAAGTTGAAATCGATCTTTGAAAAAACTCTCAATCTTGCGGGCGAGTCCTGCCTTATCCAATTTGCTGCGTTTTTCCAGGGCCTTGAATACCGAAGATTGAAACTCAGGGCTGTTGAGATATTCGTCTATCTTTTTTTCCATTTCAGCAATGCCGATACCGCTTGCATACGCCCCACCAACCAGCGAACCGATACTGGTACCCGTAAGTACATGAATAGGGATTGCCTCCTGCTCGAATACCTTCAGCACTCCTATATGCGCAAGCCCCCGTGCACCCCCGGCGCCGAGGGCCAGGCCGATACGTTTATGCATCCACGGTGATTTCACAATATTTCCTATATCAAACCCGCTATCCGATAGTCAAAACAAATAAATTGGCATTGTAACTATTCGGTTTCAAACTTCCATGGTTCAGGGTTGAACGAATGAAAATTGAGCTTCGTATGGTTGATATTCCCTTGCATAAAGAACGGCTCGGCAGTTACATCTCAATAAATACGGAGAGCGCAAGGCAACCAGCTGTCAACCCTGAACCCGGCAACCCGGACAGTTCCTTGGCATTTTCCCCAATCCGTGGTATGAGGAAATAAGGAGCTATCATGAAACCTGTTGCAGTGATTATCCGCGATGGCTGGGGCTATCGCGAAGAGACGGAAGGAAACGCTGTCAAAGCGGCAAAGACGCCAAACGTGGATTCATATCTTGCCAACTACCCTTGGGTCTTGATTCAAGCCTCCGGAGAGGCTGTAGGCCTGCCGCCAGGATATCAGGGGTCAAGCGAGGTCGGCCATCTGAATATGGGCGCCGGCAGGATTGTAATCCAGGAACTCAAGAGAATCAACGATGCGATGATGGACGGCTCCCTCTTTGAGACGGAGAACTTCAAGCTGCTGGTAGAAAACTGCAAGAAAAACGACTCGCGGTTCCACCTGCTTGGACTGTTGCAAGATGAAGGGGTTCACGCCCACTGTGATCAGATGTTTAAGATTATGCGTGCGGCCAGGAAGCGAGGTGCGAAAGAGATCATTATCCACATCTTCACCGACGGCCGCGACACGCCGCCCCGCTCCACGCTTCAATACATCGAACAACTAAATGAAGTCATGACAGAGATAGGCAATTGTCGCGTGGGGACCCTGATGGGACGCTATTACAGTATGGATCGCTCCCGGGATTGGAAGCTGACCAGCACCGCCTTTGAGTGTATCGTAAACGCCACCGGCCGAAAGGCCGAATCCGCCGAGGCCGCGGTGGAGGAATCTTACGCAAAAGACAAGACGCCTGACGGCGTTGACATGTTCGACGAGTACATCCCGCCTTACGTTATTGGAGACTATGATGGGGTCAGGGACGGAGACTCCGTGCTCCATACAAACTTTCGCCAGGACCGCGCCATTCAGCTTTCCATGGCCTTTGTCGAAGACGACTACCCGGGGAGGCGTTCGCGTCGGCCGGATTGTCTGTATGCTGGTCTTACCCGCTATTACAATGAGTTTGAGCGTTTCATTCTTCCGGCTATGGGTACCGGGGGCGGCATGAAAAATCTACTTGGCGAGGTCATCAGCAACAAGGGTCTCAAGCAGTTGCGCCTCGCAGAAACACAGAAATACCGCCATGTTACCAGCTTTTTCAACGGGAAATCGACCAGGCCGTATCCGGGTGAGGACGATATTGAGATAAAGAGCCAGTATGATCCCGCTACATTCGCTTCGCACCCAGAGATGAATGCCTACGATGTGCGGGACAAGTTTCTTGAAGTCGTCAGCGGGGGGTGTGACTATGCCTTTATCCTCATCAATTTTGCCAACTGTGATATGGTGGGACATACCGGCGACATGGCCGCTGCAACCAAAGCCGTCGAGGTGGTAGACGAATGTGTCGGAGATTGCATCAACCGACTCCTTGAGCTGGATGCCGAGATTCTGCTTACTGCTGACCACGGAAACGCCGAAGAGATGATAGATCCGAAGACCAAGCGGGTAAAAACCAGCCACACCGTGAATCCGGTAGAGCTGATTTATATCAGCAGCAAAGCGAGAGATAGGAAGCTCAGACGGGGTGGCAAGCTCGCCGATATCGCGCCCACTGTTCTCAGGCTCATGAAAATCGACATCCCGCCTGAAATGACAGCGACCCAGTTGATCGAGGGGTAAGGATACCCGCCCACCACAATGTGAACTGCAAAAACGAGCACATTCCCCGCAGGTGCTGCCGGAGGGCAGTGCTTCGCGGGCGGCTGACAGGCGAATATGAAACCAAAGGGGAATCCAGAAGATTATAACTTTGCATGCGAGTTGTGAAGGCTTTTGGCATTTCCTTTGACTCGTTTCGCAATAGCCCGGCTTGCAAGGATTCCACTCGCCGAGGCCTGAAGCAGCCCGCGGGTGATCCCCGCGCCGTCGCCAATTGCAAAGAGATTGCTCACTTCTGTTTCGAGTTCCGGTGACAGTTCAACCCTGTTGGAGTAAAACTTTGTCTCCACGCCGTAGAGAAGCGTGTGTCGTGAATATACGCCGGGCGCCAACTTGTCAAGCGCTTGAAGCATTTCGATAATGTTCAGCAGGTGGCGATAGGGTAATACAAAGCTCAAATCGCCCGGGGTTGTATCGAGAAGTGTCGGCCGGGTAAGGCACCGCTCAATACGTTCCGCGGTGCTGCGCCGGCCTGCTAACAGGTCCCCTAACCTTTGAATAATTATACCACCCCCCAGAAGGTTTGCCAGTTTTGCTATGTGAATGCCGTAGGCAATAGGATCATCGAAAGGTTCTGTAAAGGCGCTGCTTACCAGGATGGAAAAATTTGTGTTTGAGCTTGTTCTGGTGGCGTAGCTGTGGCCGTTTACGGTGAGGAGTTCACCGTTTTTCTCGGCAACAACCTCTCCATACGGGTTCATACAAAAGGTGCGCACCTTGTCGTCGAAGGTCTTGGAATGGAAAATGAATTTCGCTTCGTAGGTCGTATCGGTAATCTCCTTAAGCACGGGGGCCGGCAATTCCACGCGCACACCGATGTCAACAGGGTTCGTCTTGGTTTTGAGTCCCATCGATTTTGCCTCCTTTTTCATCCAGCTTGCGCCTGATCGGCCCGGGGCAGCGATGACGAAACGGCTTGGAATAATTTGACCATCAGCAAGCTTGACCCCCAGGATTCTGCCATTTTCAGCCAGGAGGTGTTGGACCCGGCAGCGGGTGCGTATCTCGACTCGCCCCTCCAGGGCCCGTTGCAGACGCCCGAGAACAAGGGGGCATTTTTCGGTGCCGATATGCCGAATCCGCATGGGTATGAGCTCAAGATCAGCAAGGCGGGCACGGTCAGCAAGGTCTTCGAATTTTTCGGATACGTTTCCGAAGACATGGTGTGGCGCTCCGTGAGCCTCATAAATTTCATCGGCTGTGCTGAGAAGCTGGAAAAGGGATTCTCGCTTAAGGAATTCACCTAAGAATCCGCCGACCTCAGTGGAAAGTGTCAATTTGCCATCACTGTACGCCCCGGCTCCTCCCCAGCCGCAAAGCATATCATCAGGGTTCATGCGATTACGCTGGTTCAGGCCCTTGCCTTGCTCCAATAAGAGAACAGGTTTAATGCCGAGTTCGGCCAGGGTCAGCGCTGCAAAGATACCGGCGGGGCCGGCGCCAACAATAACAACTTCGTAGTCCATAGATTTCTCCCCGATAGTATCTACTTGATGATCAGCTTTAGAGATTCTGGCCCCGTGAGGCCTGCATACTGTCAATGGACGGCACTAACTTCATTGCTTAAGATGAACTTTCATTTTTCGTAACAATTGAGGTTTTTGAAAACATCCGTGTCTATTTTTGAAAAGAGCCAAGCTATTACCATTTTTCGTATCAGTTTAGATTTTTGAAAACATTATTGCGGACAGGCCATCCGATTGGAGACTGGCTCTCTGTCTGAGTTTGAGACGGTCTCCAATCGGATGGCCTGTCCATTCCGTATGTCTGTTTTTTAAAAGAGCTAAAGTGTTACCATTTTTCTAATTTGCTGACCCTTATCCCTATGAGTCGCACCTTTTTTTTCAGCTCGATCCTGTTGAGGCAATCGAAAGCGGCCCTTTTTATATCCTCGAATGAATCTGTGTGCTCATAAAGGGATTTTGCCCTCGTGTGTGTTTCAAAATCGCTGAACCTGATCTTTACGGTAACTGTCCTGGCCTTATAACCTCTTTCCCTGATATTTTTAACCACCTGTTTTGTAATCTCTACCAGCGTTTTTCTAAGGATCTGTATGTTACCAATATCCTTTTGAAAGGTTATTTCCCTGCCTGAGGATTTTGGCTCCCTGTGCACGATAATCGGACTATCGTCTATCCCCCGTGATGCATCATAGAGATATCTCCCGTAGGATTTGCCAAATCTTTCAATTAGTTTATTCAGGGAGATCGAAGCAAGTTCACCTATCGTTCTTATACCCATTTCCTTGAGATATGCAGTATTTTTCGGACCAACACCCCGGAGTTTTCTCACAGGCAATGGCCAGATGCTGTGTTCTATGTCCTCTTCTGCAATTATTGTGAGGCCATCCGGCTTGTCCATATCAGACGCTATCTTTGCGAGTAGTTTGTTTGGAGCGATTCCTATAGAGCAAGTAAGCCCCGTCTCTTTTTTGATTCTTTTCTTAATCTCCTTGGCGATTTCCTCAGATCCGTTCCTGATCTCCGATATATCCAGGAAAGCCTCATCGATTCCCGCCTCTTCAATTATCGGGGTGAATTCTCTGAGGATTTTTTTAATCATTTTTGATACCCTGGAATAATCCTTGTAATCGACAGGCAGAAATACAGCATCGGGGCAAAGCTTATACGCGGTCCTTAACGGCATCGCAGAGTGTATTCCGAATTTCCTCGCCTCATAAGATGCAGTTGATACCACACCCCTTTTTGTCGGATCTCCCTTGCCTCCGATCACCAGGGGTTTTCCTGCCAGTTCAGGGCGTCTTTGTTGCTCAATGGAAGCAAAAAAGGCATCCATATCTATGTGGAGGATTCGCCTCATAAACAGGACAGTGGCGAAATGGCTATTGCAAGCGTGACTGCTCAGGTTGTCAGGTTCACAGTTCACGGTTGGTTGCCTTGTCCTCTTCGTATTTCTTGAGATGTAACCGCCGAGCCATTCTTTATGAAAGGGAGTAGCAACCTTACGAAGCTCAAATTTCGTTCGTTTAACCGTGAACCCCTCGCCCAGACCCGGCTTCCCCGTCCGATTGCGTTGAAAGTTCCGCCGTAGCATTCAGCACGAGCTTGTCAAGAATGCATATCAAGTCGCACCAGGGCAGGCGTGAATCCCGGAACGTGGAACCCGGGCAGTTACTTGCAGGCATTATATCTCCGGTGTAGAGGTATGGCAAACATAATATCTGTGGGTGTCGCCATGCTGGAATGCCGCCCTGCCGCAACGGCCAGCTTCTCGTTGTCTGCAAATGTCAGGGCCCTGAGAAAAGGACTTTCAGCGATTCCCCCTGTGTTTAATACACCTTGCCTTCCCATGTCTTATCCTTTTCAATGATGTGAATTACTCGCCATTTTTTTTCTTTTAGGGTTTGGCTGATAAATCTGCGATGACAGCGCCACGGGAACCTTTCTGCACACATAATGGCGGAAGCCGTCCCTTCCGCTACCTTTTCTAATTTATCGAGTCCTTTTAAATAATCATCCTTCTTCATATAGGTCTCATATCCGCCCTTCCTGTATCCACCCAGTTCTGTTCCCAAGAAGATATATTTAATGCCTTCTGCGTCTAATATCTGCTTAGACCTTTCTTGCCTGAAGTGTTCAATCTTGCTGGTAGGAAACCTTCTTACATCTATAAGACACCTTACACCATAGTGCTTTAATATCTGAAGAAACTCCTTCGGGCTGCGGGTGCTTGAGCCGATTGTATAGACAGTCCGCTTCATAGCTTCTGCAGGGAGATTTTCCTTTTAACTTTAAGTTCTTCTAATTATTTGAGAGCCTTTTACGATGTAGAATTTTCCCCGGAGCGTGAAAAAAAGTAGAAAGGGAGCATGTTGCGGCATGAACGTAGTGGCAGCAAGCCGGCTCTGCTGGATTAATCCGGCTTACCGGCCACCCAACTGTCTAAATCCGTCGGGGGGGTGATATCCTCGATCATGTCCCACTCATCCCAGCCGGTCGCCTGTCTGGAGACGTCGCTGGCGGCCAACTCGGGAGAAGCATAAGAGCCGAGCTCCACCCCGTCTATCGACAAGAGCCAGTTATCAGGTTTGCCGGGGTCAGGACGAATGGAAAACCTGCCGATTTTTGTATCGTAGTACCACATACCCCCCTTATTCCTTTACCAGACTGAAAGGGTTTCTACAAGCAAAATAAGGATAATGTTGGGGGTGTTGAATACGTCGGATAGGGTTGACAAGAAGAAGACCAGGCCTTAAAGTTCCTTCTATAAATTCCACAAAGCCCAGGATGTTGAAAAAGGGGATCAGTTCAGATTTTTGGAAATGCTTGTTTTTTAAAAGGGCTGAAGTGACACAAAAAAGGAGGTTTTCATGAGATCTGTTGGGTGGTGCCGTTACCTTAAAGCCGCCCCCCTGGCAGAAGATGTTGTAGATGAAGCCGCAGAAAGGTTGCTTGAAACTATTCTACTTTAGAATTATCCTGAGCTGGATTTTGACTTGAATTCTGGTATCAGTTTAGCTTTTTGAAAATATTATTGCGGACAGGCCATCCGATTGGAGACCGTCTCAAACTCAGACAGTGAGCCAGTC